>NZ_JBMAXV010000023.1:0-88687 GCF_048589245.1 Klebsiella sp. 10982 | reverse complement strand
GGCGCAGGGCGCGCAGCGCATTGGCGCACTGGCGGCGAGTGGTATTTGTCGTCTTCATCGGTCTGTTTCCCCTGCGGCCTACAGCATCTGCTGAATCTGTTGTTCCAGTTTCACCTGATCGACAGCAAACAGGCGGATCCCTTCCGCCAGTTTTTCCACTGCCATAGGATCCTGATGATGCTGCCAGAGAAACTCCGCCTGTGTCATCGGGCTGGGACGGGTTTCCGTCACGCAGCCGGGAGCCAGCTGACGGGTCAGCGCGCCTTCGCTGGCCGCCAGCTCGTCCAGCAGCGCCGGAGAGATGGTCAGGCGATCGCAGCCCGCCAGCGCCTGGATCTGCTCAATACGACGGAAGCTGGCGCCCATTACCACCGTGTCATAGCCATGGGATTTGTAATACTGATAAATCTGGCGCACGGAGACCACGCCCGGGTCGCTGTCCACCTGATAGGCTGACTGCGGCTGGTGCTTCTGATACCAGTCGTAGATGCGCCCCACAAAGGGCGAGATGAGAAAGACGCCCGCTTCGGCGCACGCCCGGGCCTGAGCGAAAGAAAACAGCAGCGTCAGGTTGCAGTTTATACCGCTCTGCTCCAGCTCTTCGGCAGCGCGAATGCCCTCCCAGGTGGCGGCGAGCTTAATTAAAATCCGCTCGGGACCAATGCCATTTTTTTCATATAACTGGATAAGCTTGCGCGCCTTCGCGACGCACATTCCGCGATCCCAGGCAAAGCGGGCATCCACTTCGGTGGAGATACGCCCGGGCACATGGCGCAGCACCTCGCTGCCGATATCCACTGCCACCTGATCGCAGGCGTTAATCAACTGCGTTTCTGCGCTGCCCCCCTGGCGGCGTGCCTTGCCAATCGCATCGGCAATCAGCGGCTGATACTGCGGCAACTGCGCGGCCTTCAGCACCAGCGAAGGGTTGGTGGTCGCATCCTGTGGAGCAAACTTTTTAATCGATTCAATATCGCCGGTATCAGCAACAACCGTGGTGTATTTTTTCAGTTCGTCTAACTGGCTCATCATCTGTTCCTTATCTTACGACTGCGGAGGTTAATCTCTGGCATGCTGGTGTTCGTAATAATCAATACGTTCCACTTTGGGCGCGGAGCCGCCGCCTTCATATTCGGACTCAAGCCATGCCTGAATAATTTTTTTGCCCAGCTCAGTGCCAATCACCCGCGCGCCGAGGGTAATAATCTGCGCGTTGTTACTTTTACGCGCTCGCTCAGCAGAGAAGGTATCGTGACACTGGGCGGCGCGGACCCCGGGGACTTTATTGGCCACAATACTCATCCCAATGCCGGTACCGCAGATCAGGATGCCGCGATCGTGTTCGCCCTGTTTAATCGACATCGCCACCGCATGGGCAACATCCGGATAAACGGTACTCCCCTGGCGTTTATCGCTGCTGTAATCCGCGACGTTAATTCCCAGCCCATTCAAATAAGCGACGATAGTATCGCGAAAAGCATAGGCGGCATCATCCGCACCAATAGCGATTGTTTTCATGGTTATTTCCTTAATTTAACAGTACGTCTTAATGACAATTCGGGTAAAACGAAATTTGATCGCCAGGCTGAATAATTTGTGGTGGTTCGCCGTAAAGGTGTACCGTCCCGGGTAATTCAGCGATATCTGCGCCATCAAAATTTAGCGTGATATGGCCAAGCTGTCGTAAATTTGCCGTTGCCACACTGCCTACCGCGGTCACCCGATAATTTTTATCATTTAATTTCATTCGCTGACCGGGCGATAACTCGGCGGTCAGTTCGCTGGCCTGGTGTACGGCGCAATAACTCGCAATATCGTCGGGAACGGCATCGGAGAATAAAATAAGCCGCTGCTCCCGCAGAGAGCACTCAACATATTCCCCGACGGCGGTAATTCGTAATGAATACAACGGCACGCTCATACTATTTGTGTCCTTTGGCGGCAGGGGAAGATAATGTCACGCTCTCTTCACTTTTCGCGTCTTGCAAAGGTTCAGCGGCTGGCGCCCGCTTTTTCAGCCGTTTATCAAACCAGGCGACCAGTATCGGCGCGGTGATCATGGTGATAATGCTCGCCGTCGCCAGCTGCGCGGTGGCAGCATCCACGTACATCGCCAGCGAAGGATCCGCCTGGGCAACCATCGCCGGCGTCAGCGCTGAGCTGGCGGCGGTGGTTCCCAGCGCGGCGCCCAGCGCGCTTTTCTTCTTCAAAAACAGGTTGTAGATAAAGTAGAACACAATCCCGGTGAGCGCGGAGATAATCCCCAACAGGATCCCGGACAGGCCGGCGGTAAACACTGTATTGATGCTGGAGTTGGCGCCGATGGCGAACGACATAATAATGATCACCAGCGGCTGCGCCGCGGCGCATAACTGTTTAAAACGTTCGTCCAGATTGCCCCACAGCATGCCAATCAGCAGCGGGATAAGCATCGACAGCAGCGCGGCGAAGGGAATATTGGCCAGGCCGCTGACGCCCAGCACCATCATGGTGACAAACGGACCATCCTTGATGCAGAACACGGAGATCGCCCCGGCATCACTGGCATCGCCATAGTTGCTGCACAATGCGATATAGAGGGAGCTGTTCGAGCTGGTCAGGCAGGCAATCAGCGCCAGGGTCGATATCCCGAGAAATCCGCTCGGGCCAAACAACGTTCCCGCGGCCCATACCGCCAGGGCCCCGGCCAGACATTTGAGAAACAGCAGCACCGCGCCTTTATAGAGCGGCAACCCGGCCTGACGGATATTGATCGAGGTTCCGCAAATGAGCAAAAATATGCCCATCATGGCGCTGGAACCGACTTTAAATAAAGCGGTGGTCGGGCCGCCAATACTGAGCACCTGGGGAGCAAAGGTATTAATCAATATTGCCACCAGCAGTGGAATAATGATTAGCCCACCGGGCACCTTATTCATTTTCTCAAGTATATTAATATTCATAGGGTGACTCTTAAATTAAGATTTAACAGAGATAACGACGCAATACTACCCTGACGACCATTACGTCGTTTATTAGTTATTAGATGACTGGGTTATTGCTGTGCTTCTTGATAAATTCGATCAACAATGGTGCTAATAATATCCTCCGGTCCGGTTAACCCTCCTTTTCCGACACAAATTAAGCCGGCATAATCGCCACCAATAATTCGCACCATATCGGTTTGTGGGATGACATAATCAATCATTTCTATTCCGGTGGCACCCAGCTCTTTTAGTACATTAACCATAGTGTCGCCGCCGGTCATATACAGTCCTTTAATTTCACCGGAGGCGCAGTTAAGCACCTCGCGCACAATACTGCCCAGCCCCTGGTTAATATTTTGCGCAGCCTCACCGTGGGCCAGAGCAAATCTCTGTTCCTCCTCCTGAAGGTTCAGCAACCGCCCGGTCAACGCGGACTCAAAAACAAAGAGCGCGTTGTGCTGCGCCGGAACGCACTGCCGGGCATGCTGTACCACGCGATTGACTTCAATTTCAGCGGCGTTTTTCCGGTCAACCAACAGCTCGGCATCCACCGGGATATGGCAGACCCGGGCATCCCTGGCGATTAAATACTGGAGCTGCTTTTTGGTTACGGGCGTTGCGCTGCCGGCGACGATCAGAATCGAGCCGCGCTGGCTGTCCGCTGTCAGGCTCGCGGGCGCACTGCTCCGCGCTTCGCGCATCAGACCGCGACGAACCGCCAGCCGTTCGGTAAAGGGCCCCGGATCGACGGCCAGTACGTTCCAGTTCAGGGCCACGACCGCCCCGGCGATGGCATCAACATCGTCGACGGTAATCGCATCGACCACTATCACCCGCACGCCGCGCTGCTGCTGTTCCTGTAAATCCTGCTGGATTTGCCCTTCGCCTTTCATCACCGACGTCAGCGCGATATGCCCGACCTGATGATGGGTCTGCGCCGCCAACAGTCCCGGCACCCACGACTCGGTGACCGGGGTACGTACATCGCGAGCCACATCGGTCCGCGACAGGGCTACCGAATCAATCACCGAATAACCGCCGACGAGAATACGCCGTGACTGCGGCATCGCCGGCACCACAACCGCCACCGTCTCCTGCGGCAGTTGTTCCAGCATGGCATCGATTTCAAATCCGATGCCGCCGCGCAGCGTGGTATCAATCCGCTTGGTGAAGTAGTGCGCGCCGCGAGCCTGCAGCTGTTTCACCGCAGCGCTCACTTTGTGCTGGGCCTCCGCTTTCGGCAATGGGCGGCTGTCGCTGCTGACCACCATCGCCGGATACTCTACCTCATTGCGGGCGAAGGATTCGGTATCGAAAAACGCGGCGGTTTTTAAACCGCTGCGCGCCAGCAGCACCCCGACGGTGGTCGCCCCGGTCAGATCGTCAGCCACGATCCCAAGCTTTCCGCCCTCCCCTTGCGGCCAGACCATCTCAATACAGGCAGGCGTTACCCCGGAGACGTAGATCCCTTCGAGTATAAATTCCGCCAGCGGGCCGCTTTTACCGGTGGGGTGCAGGTTAATGGTGGGAATTCCCCGCTTCGGATAGAGTCCGCAGCGCAACGTGCCGCCGCAGTCGATGACCATTAAACCAATCTCTTCCGCCGGCGGTTCGCCATTTTTGAATACATCAATGGAGGGCCAGCCGGTCAGTTCGCTCAGGCGGTCAACGACCGGAGGGCGGATGCCCCCGGTGATGTACGCAATCTTTTTCCCCTGACCCAGCGTGATAGTCAGTGGCCCGCCCCAGCCCTTACAGCCCTTGCTAATCAACAGATGTTTTTCCATTTCTCTGTCCTCGTGATTCGCATGAACCTCAGCGATTATTGATGCTTCATTTTCCAGTAACGGGCCGCCACCAGCGTCGACTCCAGCATACTGACGGTACCTGCCTTACCGGTACCGGCAATATCAAACGCCGTTCCATGGTCAACGGAGCTGCGCATAAACGGCAGACCGAAGGTAATGGTGATCGACCGTTCAAAGTCGAGGGTTTTGCAGGCGATATGCCCCTGATCGTGATACAGCGAGAGAATGGCGTCGTAGCGCCCCTGTTTGCCGAGATGGAACACGGAATCGGC
Source organism: Klebsiella sp. 10982 (assembly GCF_048589245.1). Lineage (NCBI taxonomy): Bacteria > Pseudomonadati > Pseudomonadota > Gammaproteobacteria > Enterobacterales > Enterobacteriaceae > Klebsiella > Klebsiella sp. 10982. Next base: position 83,641 of record NZ_JBMAXV010000023.1, on the reverse strand, counting down.
CGGAACCGGCCCGATAGCGTTGATCCCCATCTCCTGAGCGGCTTTCACTGCCGGGATCAGATTGTCAGCCTCTTCGTGACCAAACAGACCGTTGTCGGAACCATGCGGGTTCAGCGCGGCCACGGCAATGCGCGGATTGTTGATGTTCAGGGCGGTAAATTCATGGTGGATCTGCTGAACGCAGGCCAGCACCCGCGCTTTGTTGGCATAGTCACAGGCTGCTTTTAGCGCCATATGACGACTCACGAAGAAGACGCGCAGGTTGTGGACGTGGAACATGGTCAGACCATAATCAGATTGGGTTTCCACCTGATAGATTTCGGTATGGCCCGGGAGCTTACATCCTGCCAGCTTGATGGCTTCCTTATGAATTGGTGCAGTCGAGACCACGTCGATCAGTCCCGCTTTGCCCAGCTCGATCGACTTCATCACATAGTCCAGCGACATTTGCCCCGCCAGCTTCTGCACCTTGCCCCATTCGATGCTGTCGCAATCGTAGTCGCCGGTTTCCAGAACATCCAGCGTCCCCCAGCTGAAACGGGCCTCCTGCGGATGGGCAATTTTATGGATAGCAAAATCGCAGCCCATGATTTTCATTGCCCGGGAGATAATCGGTACCGAGCCGATCAGGAACGGTTTGCACTCGTCATACACGCTTTTGTCCATCATGGTGGCCACGGTGATCTCGGGGCCGATCCCTGCCGGATCGCCGATGGTAATCGCCACAACGGGTTTTTTCTCTGCTGACATCATGCGCCTCTCATTGTCTCAGTTGATTGATCATATGTTCATTGCTAAATCATATGCACAAAACATTACCTGATGAATAACGCTTCATTGGTGATGGAGATCACATAAAAAAATTCATAGATTTTTTTTATCGAAAAATGTGATCTAACATATGTTCACTACGTGATAAAAAGTTCAACCTCAATACAGGGTATGGCACCCACATTTGGCAAGCGTTTGATTTTATTAACAGGAGAAGCAACGATGACCCCGATATGGTTAGGAACCAGCTGGAAAATGAATAAGCCGCTGTCGCAGGCCATGGCCTGGTGCGAAACGCTGGCAGCGCGGATGCCTGAGGGCTGTCACCCCGCTATTCAGCCCTTCGTCATTCCCCCCTTCACCGCGATCCAACCCGTCAGCCATTTTCTGCAAACGCATCAGTTACCGCTTCTGACCGGCGCGCAAAATATGCATGAAGCGGATCAGGGCGCCTGGACCGGGGAAATCTCAGCGGCCATGTTGGCAGAAACCGGCGCCACGCTTGTTGAGCTGGGACATTCAGAACGACGCGCCGCCTTCAATGAAAGCGATGCCGCGATTAATCGAAAAGTGCACAGCGCCTTAGGTCATGGCCTGCGCCCGCTGATCTGTATTGGCGATAGCGCCGAGGAGAAACGCTGGCAGGTGTCGCGGGAGAGCGTGGTGCGGCAGATGAAAATCGCCCTGTACGGCCTGAGCCACCAGCAGGCGCTGCAGACCCTGATTGCTTATGAACCAGTATGGGCCATTGGCGAACACGGCACCCCCGCCTCGCCGCAGGAGGCGGGCGTTATTCATCAGGCGTTGCGCCAGGCGCTCTGCGAGCTGTTTGGTCACGAGACGGGAACCCGTATCCCCCTGCTGTATGGCGGCAGCGTTACGCTGCAAAATGCGGTGGAACTGCTGCGCCAGCAGGAGATCAATGGGTTGTTTATCGGCCGCGCGGCCTGGGACGCGCAAGGATATTGCGACATTGTTCAACGCGTTACACAGGAATTTATTTCACAGGCGCAGTAATATAAAAGGGACATCAGAGATGGAAATGCCAGGCCATGATTGAACAAGACTCAGATTACGCCCTGCTCACTGAAATTGCGGTGGCTTATTACGACCAGGAACAAACGCAGGAAGAGATTGCCAGGCGATTTGGCATTTCACGTATCAAAGTCGGGCGCCTGCTGAAAAAAGCGCGTCAGGAAGGGATTGTTGAGATCAGCGTCAAATACCATCCGGTCTTCAGCTCCCAGATTGAGCAGCAGTTTATTTCGCACTTTGGCATTAAGCGCGCGCTGATTGCCCTGGATCACCATGATGAAGATGAGCAGCGCCAGCAGGTGGCGGCCCTGGTCAGTAACTATCTGGCTGGCGTGTTAAAAAACGATATGACCGTCACCGTTGGTCAGGGGCGCAATGTGGCCGCGGTGGCGAATCACGTCGGCGTATTTCCGGAGCGCCACTGCCGCTTTATCTGCGGCATCGGCGGAACCAAGCGCGACAATCAGCTGATTGACGCCGACCACATCAGCCGGAACCTGGCGCGCAAATTTAACGGCTTCAGCGAAACGCTTTACGCCCCGGCCTATGTGGAAACCCCGGAGCTGCGCGCCGCCTTTATGCAAAACCGCCTGATTAAGGCCACGCTCGAACAGGCCAGCAAAGCTGACGTGGCGATCATTGGCCTCGGCGATATGAATGAAAACAGCTTTATGGTCCAGCTCGGCTGGTTTACGCCGCAGGAAATTGCCACCGCGCGTCAGGAGCAGGGGGTGGTGGGCGATCTGGCGGGATACAGCTTTTTCAATATTCAGGGCAAACCCGTCGATACGGTGATGAATGACCGGGTCATTGGCTTAAGTCTCGAACAGCTGCGGGCCATTCCCTGCGTGATCGCTATCGCCTCGGAAAGCACGAAAGCGACGGCGATCCTGGGAGCATTACGCACCGGGGTTATCGATGTGCTGGCTACCAGCGCCTCGAACGCCCGTTCGGTCATTAATATGCAAAAGGCGCTATAGATAAGCCACGGCGCAGGCGGCGGCTCAGCGTCGACCGCCGTCGCGCTGGCCTTTGCCCTTCCCTTTTTCGGCTCGCCGCTGCATAAAATCTTCAATGATGCCGACGATCCCGTTGAGAGGTTTCCACAGTACCACCAGCAGCAGCATGGGGCCGTATATCCGCACACCCCCTGTCGCGACCTGACCGATGCACAGCAGGGCTAAGATATCCAGCAGCAGGCACAATGCGCTGCCAGTGCCGACGAACAGACACAGCAGGAAGAGGATCGGCCGGCTATCGGCGTGTAACGGTAAAGCGCGCTGGCTCCAGACGCCGACGATAATGGCCGCGATCAACATGATCGCTTCGATAACCAGCGGATTATGCATGGTCTGACTCCTGTCATGACGTATCATCCTTGTCAGCAGCGCGGCCGGCGGCGCTGGGCTACGCCCTGGCTACCGGCAGGCTGCTGCCGTTTACTGCGCATTTTCCTGCAACAGCTTATCGATAAAGGCGGGCACCACTTCGCTTGCCAGCCCGTAGTGCTTTTCGGCAAACTCGCTGCCCACCTGGCTGGGTTCCAGGTTCAGCTCAACGGTATGGGCGCCGTGCAGCCGCGCCTCGTGCACAAAGCCGGCCGCCGGATAGACATGGCCGGAGGTGCCGATGGCGATAAAAATATCCGCGTCGGCCAGCGCGCTGTAGATCTCATCCATCCCCAGCGGCATCTCGCCAAACCAGACCACGTGCGGACGCAGCGCCGCCGGGAACTGGCAGCAGTGGCATTTGTCCTCAGCGGTGACGTCGCCGGTCCACTCCAGCACCTGGCCGCTCCACGAACAGCGCACCTTCAGCAGTTCGCCGTGCATATGGATCACCCGGCGGTTGCCGGCGCGCTCGTGCAGATTATCAATATTCTGGGTGACCAGCAGAAAATGGTCGCCCAGCAGATCCTCCAGACGCGCCAGCGCCAGATGCGCCGCGTTCGGCGCGATCTCCGGGCTCTGCAGCTGGCGACGACGGGCGTTGTAGAACGCCTGCACCAGCGCCGGATCGCGGGCGAAGCCTTCCGGCGTCGCCACATCTTCTACCCGATGCTCTTCCCACAGGCCATCGGCCGCGCGGAAGGTTTTGATCCCCGACTCTGCCGAGATGCCCGCGCCGGTTAACACCACCACTCTCGGTTTTGCCATCGCTTCAGGTTTCATCCTGTCCTCCCTAAAGAAAATCCGCTGACGCAGACGGTCACGCAACCGACGTTTATTGCGACGAAAACGGCTCAATCGATGTAAACGGCGCGACTGCATAGCTACCTCTGTGGTTAATGGGTCAGATGAAGGAAAGCCGCACCGCGCATTCCCCCGGCATCGCCGTGGCGCGCGCGCTCAATGCGCGGTACCCTGGCGACCGGCAGAAGATGGCGCGGCAATCGCTGTGCCAGCCCTTCGCTAATGGCCGTAAAGTTAGATAATCCACCGCCGAGCACCAGCAAATCCGGGTCGACAATGGTCAGTATATTCCCCAGACACACCGCCAGCAGATCGAGATAGCGCTCAACGTGCGCCTGGGCGTGCGGATCGTGCTGCTGCCACTGCGCCACAATCTCCGGTGAGGAGAGCGATTGCTGATAAAAATGTTCGTACAGCCAGGCGAAACCGCGACCGGAGAGATAATTTTCAATGCAGCCCAGCTGGCCACAGCCGCAGCGCAGCAGCGGAAAATCGCGCCCGACCACCTCCAGGGCATCGACCGGCAGACGAATATGACCAAACTCGCCGGTGATATAGCTATGTCCGGTAATCGATTTACCGTTCAACACCAGGCCGCCGCCCACGCCGGTGCCGAGGATCAGCCCCATCACCAGCGGGTATTGCGTAAACTCATCGTCCCACGCTTCTGACAGCGCGAAACAGTTGGCGTCATTATCGAGGCGCACCTCGCGCCCCAGCCGCGCGCTGAGGTCGGCGCGCAGCGGCCGGCCGCTGGCGGCTGGCACGTTAGCGGCATACAGCGTGCCGTCTGCGGTTTCCGGCATCCCCGGAATACCGATCCCGACCGACCCCTGCTGGTCGAAGCGCTCATCGGCCTCGCGCACCAGCGCCTCTACCGCCTGGAGAAAATCCTCATAACTGCTTTTCGGCGTGGCGACGCGTTTTTCCCACTGCAGCCGCCGCTCCTGATTAAATACGCCCAGCGCTATCTTGCTGCCGCCAATGTCAAATCCATAATACATTTCAGCAATTCCTCTTGTGTCGTCAGCAAAGCCGACGATGACGATAAATTACTGGCCACTCAGCACCCTCGCCGGGTCGATACGGCTGGCGCGGCGGGCGGGATACCAGCTGGCCAGCAAACTCAGCAACAGTGCCGTCACCAGCACATAAAAGACGTCCAGCCAGTGCAGTTCTGACGGCAGGAAGTCAATAAAATAGATGTCGCCGGAGAGGAATTTATGCCCAATCAGGTATTCGATGCCGTTAATGATTGACGTCAGATTCAACGCGCAGATCACGCCGATCACCACCCCGAACAGGCTGCCTACCGATCCGGCTAATAAACCATACCACACGAAAATCGCGCGAATTAAGCCGTCTTTTGCGCCAAGCGTGCGCAGCACCGCAATATCACCGCTTTTGTCTTTGACCGCCATCACCAGCGTCGAGACGATGTTAAAACAGGCCACGCCGATCACCAGCACCATCGCCAGGTACATAATGGCGCGGATCATCTGGATGTCGCGATACATATAGCCATAGGTGCCGATCCAGCTCTTGATGTAGACGTAGCTGTTGGTCACCTCGCCGGCGTCGCGCACCAGCTTGTTCGCGTGAAAAACGTCGGTGACCTTGATGGCGATGCCGGTCACGCTGCCGCCCATCTCCAGATACTGCTGCGCATCCTGCATTGGGATCATGGCAAAACTATGATCGAGCTGGCCGCTCAGCTGTAAAATTCCGGTCACATGCAGCCTGACGCGTTTTGGCTGCAGCAGCTGATGGTCGGCGTCGGCGTTAGGGATCATGATCGACACCCAGTCCCCCTGCTTCACGTGCAGCGCATCGGCGACCCCTTTCCCCAGAATCACCTGCTGTTCGCCAGCCTTGAAGCCGGCCCACGCGTTGTTCTGAACGAAGGTAGGCAGCGCGCTGAGCCGGGTTTCCTGCTGCGGGTCGACGCCTTTCACCTGGATGGCGCGCATATTACTGCCGCTCTCCACCAGGCCGGTGAAGTTAATATAGGGCGCTGCCGCGACAATTCCCTTCACCTTCTGCACCTTCGCCAGCGCTTCCTGCCAGTTATTCCACGGCTGATTCACGGGTTCGATTTCACCGTGCGGCACCACCGCCAGCACGCGGTTGTTCAGCTCGCGCTCAAAGCCGTTCATCGCGCTGAGGCCGACGATCAGCACCGCCACTCCCAGCGCAATGCCGATGGTGGAGATCACCGAGATCAGCGACACCATGCCGCCGCGCCGCCGTCCGCGGCTGAAACGCAATGCAATCAGTAACGATAACGGAGACGCCATTACTCGGCCCCCATCAGGGTCAGGTCGGCGGTCAGGCGGCCATCGCGCATCTCCAGCTGGCGGCTCATGCGCTTCGCCAGCTGCAGGTCGTGGGTCACCACCAGAAACGCGGTGCGCTGCGCGACGTTCAGTTCGCCCAGCAGCTGGAAGATGCTGTCGGCGTTGCGGGCATCAAGGTTACCGGTCGGTTCATCCGCCAGCACCAGCCGCGGTTTATTCACCAGCGCGCGGGCAATCGCCACCCGCTGGCGTTCGCCGCCGGAGAGCTCCGACGGACGGTGATGGCTGCGGTGTTCAAGCCCGACCGCCTGCAGCATCGCTTTCGCCTGGCGTTCAATGTCCGCCGGCTTCTTTTTGCCAATCAGCAGCGGCATCGCCACGTTTTCCAGCGCGCTAAAGTCCGGCAGCAGATGGTGGAACTGATAGATAAAGCCCAGCTCGCGGTTACGCAGGTCGGCGCGCGCGGCGGTGGAGAGCTTACTCATCGGCTGGCCGGAGAAAATCACATCGCCAGAGGTGGGCGTATCCAGGCCGCCGAGCAGATGCAGCAGCGTACTTTTACCGGAGCCGGAGGTGCCGACAATGGCCATCATCTCGCCTTCGCCAATGCTGAAGCTGACATTGTGCAGGACATCGGTTTGCACATTGCCTTCCTGATAGCGTTTGCACAGGTTGTCGCATTGCAGCAGGATCTTATTCATAACGTAAAGCCTCAGCGGGTTGGGTGGCGGCAGCGCGCCAGGAAGGGTACAACGTAGACAACAGGGCCAGCACCATCGCCACCAGGGCGATAACAATGACCTGCAGCGGCTCAATAGCCACCGGCAGCGCCGCGCCGTCAAGGAAGGCGCCGATGATCGGCATTAAATTATTCAGCTGGCTGGCCAGCAGGGCGCCAAGCACCGCTCCCAGCAGCGCGCCGACGATCCCGGCGCTGGCACCCTGCACCATAAAGACGGCCATAATCTGCCGCGGCGTCAGCCCCTGAGTCTGCAGGATCGCCACTTCGCCCTGCTTCTCCATCACCATCATCCCCAGCGAGGTAATAATGTTGAAGGCCGCGACGGCGACGATCAGGCTCAGCAGCAGGCCCATCATGTTTTTCTCCATGCGCACAGCCTGGAACAGTTCGCCCTTGCGCTCGCGCCAGTCCTGCCACTGGGTACCTGGCGGCAGCGTCTGCTGGCTCAGGGTGTCGACCTGCAGCGGTTTATCCAGCCACAGGCGCCAGCCGGTGATATTGCCCAGCGGGTAGCGCATCAGACGGGAGGCGTCGTCGATATTGGTCAGCATCTGATAGCCATCGACTTCGCTGTTGGCGGCGAAGGTGCCGATGACCGTGAACAGACGCTGGCTCGGCACGCGGCCCATCGGCGTAAACTGACTGGCGGAAGGAACCATCACGCGGATTTTATCGCCGCGATTAACCCCCAGCTGGCCCGCCAGCTGCTCACCGAGAATAACGTTATATTTGCCCGCCTGCAGATCGCTCTGTTTGACGTTCACCAGGTACGGAGTCAGGGGATCGTTCTGCGCCGGATCAATGCCCAGCATCACCCCAACCGCCACGCTGCGCGCGCTCTGCAGCACCACGTCGCCGGTGGTGATCGGCGCTACGCGGGTCACGCCCTGGAGTTTCGCCTCGCGCTCCGGCAGTTGCTGAGGGTTCACCGAGCCTTGTTTAGCGCTAAGAATGGCCTGCGGCATCAGCCCCAGGATGTTGTTTTGCAGCTCGCGTTCAAAGCCGTTCATCACCGACAGGACCGTCACCAGCGCCATTACGCCAAGCGTAATACCGATAGTTGAGAGCCAGGAGACGAAACGACCGAAGCGGTCGGCTGCGCGCCCGCGCATATAGCGCAGGCCGATAAAGAGTGCGGCAGGTTGGTACATGTCATCCATCTGGTTGCTGATAGCCGATGCCCGAGTATATAAGCGATTAGGGGCAGCGTAAATGACTGATACCTGACGACTTTATTAGCAATAATCCTAAAAACCAAGCAAATACAAACGGATAGATAAGTACTTACTTATTTATCTTTACGCTTATCAACCGCGCTGACCTTTCTTCACCCAAAACCTGATGGCAATTCGGGTTGGCGAATCCAGGCCAATCGCGGATAATCTCACTATTGAATATCAGCGAGTTGCCCTCCATATCGGCAGAGCGAATCCCCAAGAGATCATGAAACCGTCTATGCCTGAACAATATCGATACTCATTGCCGGTCAAAGCCGGCGATCAGCGCCAGCTTGGCGAGTTGACCGGCGCAGCCTGCGCCACCCTGGTGGCGGAGATGGCCGAACGCCACAACGGCCCGGTGGTGCTGGTGGCGCCTGACATGCAAAACGCGCTGCGTCTGAACGACGAAATCAGGCAGTTTACCGACAGCATGGTGATGGGGCTGGCGGACTGGGAAACGCTCCCTTACGACAGCTTCTCGCCGCATCAGGACATCATCTCCTCCCGTCTTGCCACCCTTTACCAGTTACCCACTATGCAGCGCGGCGTGCTGATCGTCCCGGTCAGCACCCTGATGCAGCGCGTCTGTCCGCACAGTTTCCTTCACGGCCACGCGCTGGTGATGAAAAAGGGCCAGCGCCTGTCGCGCGATGCGCTGCGCGCTCAGCTGGAGGGCGCCGGCTACCGCCATGTCGATCAGGTGATGGAGCACGGCGAATATGCCACTCGCGGCGCGCTGCTCGACCTGTTCCCGATGGGCAGCGATCAGCCCTACCGCCTCGATTTCTTTGACGATGAAATCGACAGCCTGCGCCTGTTCGACGTCGACAGCCAGCGTACGCTGGAGGAAGTGGCGGCCATTAACCTGCTGCCGGCACACGAATTTCCCACCGACCAGACCGCCATCGAGCTGTTCCGCAGCCAGTGGCGCGATCGCTTTGAGGTGAAGCGCGATGCCGAACATATCTATCAGCAGGTCAGTAAAGGAACGCTACCTGCCGGTATCGAATACTGGCAGCCGCTGTTCTTCAGCGAGCCGCTGCCGCCGTTATTTAGCTATTTCCCGGCCAGCACGCTGATCGTCAACACTGGCGATCTGGAAGCCAGCGCGGAGCGATTCCAGAATGAAGCCCGGGCCCGTTTTGAAAACCGCGGCGTCGACCCGATGCGCCCGCTCCTGCCGCCTGAGCTGCTGTGGCTACGCAGCGATGAGCTGTTCAGCGAACTGAAAAAATGGCCGCGCGTGCAGCTGAAAACCGAGCGTCTGGCGGACAAAGCGGCGAATACCAATCTGGGCTACCAGACGCTGCCGGACCTCGCGGTGCAGGCACAAAACAAAGCGCCGCTGGATAATCTGCGTCGCTTCCTCGAAGCGTTTACCGGCCCGGTGATCTTCTCGGTGGAAAGCGAGGGTCGCCGTGAAGCGCTGAGCGAAATGCTGGCGCGGATCAAAGTTGCGCCAAAACACGTGCGGCGGCTGGAGGAAGCCACCGGCAGCGGCCGCTATCTGATGATTGGCGCCGCCGAGCACGGGTTTATCGACAGCCAGCGCGATCTGGCGCTGATTTGCGAGAGCGACCTGCTCGGCGAGCGGGTGGCGCGCCGTCGTCAGGATTCCCGTCGCACCATCAACCCTGACACTCTGATTCGCAACCTCGCCGAACTGCATATCGGCCAGCCGGTCGTTCACCTGGAACACGGCGTGGGCCGCTACGCGGGCATGACTACCCTGGAAGCCGGCGGCATCACCGGCGAATACCTGATGTTGACCTACGCCAACGATGCCAAATTGTACGTTCCGGTATCGTCCCTGCATCTTATCAGCCGCTACGCCGGCGGAGCGGAAGAGAACGCGCCGCTGCACAAGCTGGGCGGCGATGCCTGGACCCGGGCGCGACAAAAAGCGGCTGAGAAAGTACGCGACGTGGCGGCCGAGCTGCTGGATATCTACGCCCAGCGCGCGGCGAAAGCCGGCTTTGCCTTTAAGCATGACCGCGAACAATATCAGCTGTTCTGCGACGGCTTCCCGTTTGAAACCACGCCGGACCAGGCGCAGGCGATTAACGCCGTCCTCAGCGATATGTGCCAGCCGCTGGCCATGGACCGCCTGGTGTGCGGCGATGTGGGCTTCGGCAAGACCGAAGTGGCCATGCGCGCCGCCTTCCTCGCCGTGGAGAACCACAAGCAGGTGGCGGTGCTGGTGCCGACCACCCTGCTGGCTCAGCAGCACTATGACAACTTCCGCGATCGTTTCGCCAACTGGCCAGTACGCATCGAAATGCTCTCCCGTTTCCGCAGCGCTAAAGAGCAGGCGCAGATCCTTGAGCAGGCTGCGGAAGGCAAAATCGATATCTTAATCGGCACGCACAAGCTGTTGCAGAGCGAAGTGAAGCTGCGCGACCTCGGGCTGCTGATCGTCGACGAAGAGCACCGGTTTGGCGTTCGTCACAAAGAGCGCATCAAAGCGATGCGCGCCGATGTCGATATCCTGACCCTCACCGCCACACCGATCCCGCGAACGCTGAACATGGCGATGAGCGGGATGCGCGATCTGTCGATCATCGCCACGCCGCCGGCGCGCCGCCTGGCGGTGAAGACCTTTGTTCGCGAATATGACGCCCTGGTGGTGCGCGAGGCGATCCTGCGCGAAACGCTGCGCGGAGGCCAGGTCTACTATCTGTTTAATGACGTTAAGAACATCCAGAAAGCCGCCGACAAGCTGGCGGAGCTGGTGCCTGAGGCGCGGATCGCCATCGGTCACGGTCAGATGCGGGAGCGCGAACTGGAGCGGGTGATGAATGACTTCCATCACCAGCGCTTCAATGTGCTGGTGTGCACCACTATCATCGAAACTGGGATCGACATTCCCACCGCCAACACCATCATCATTGAACGCGCCGACCATTTTGGCCTCGCCCAGCTGCACCAGCTGCGCGGCCGCGTTGGCCGTTCGCATCACCAGGCCTATGCCTGGCTGCTGACGCCGCATCCGAAAGCGATGACTACCGATGCGCAGAAGCGCCTTGAAGCCATTGCCTCGCTGGAAGATCTCGGCGCCGGCTTTGCGCTGGCGACCCACGATCTGGAGATTCGCGGCGCCGGTGAACTGCTTGGCGAAGATCAGAGCGGCCAGATGGAAACCATCGGTTTCTCTCTGTATATGGAGCTGCTGGAAAACGCGGTGGATGCGCTGAAAGCCGGTCGCGAGCCGTCGCTGGAGGATCTCACCAGCCAGCAGACGGAGGTTGAACTGCGCATGCCTTCCCTGCTGCCTGACGATTTCATCCCCGACGTCAATACGCGACTGTCATTCTATAAGCGCATTGCCAGCGCCAAAAACGAACAGGATCTGGAGGAGATCAAAGTCGAGTTGATCGACCGTTTTGGCCGCCTGCCCGATGCCGCCCGCAATCTGCTGGATATCGCCCGTCTGCGTCAGCAGGCGCAGAAGCTGGGGATCCGTAAGCTGGAAAGCAACGAAAAAGGCGGTGTGATCGAATTTAACGAGAAAAACAACGTCAATCCGGTGTGGTTGATCGGCCTGCTGCAGAAGCAGCCGCAGCACTTCCGGCTTGACGGGCCGACGCGCCTGAAATTCATGCAGGATCTGGAAGAACGTAAGACGCGGATGGACTGGGTTCGTCAGTTTATGCGTCAGCTGGAAGAGAACGCCGTCGCCTGATTGACGGGAGATACGGCCCTCTGGCCGTATCTCTCTTCCTACATACCTGGCAATCTTTACAAACATTTTGCAATCCACCTGGATTTCCCCACACAGACTCACGCCATAATCTCATTTGCTTTTCGTATAAAAATAACCAGTTATATATTTTGGAGTTATGGTAATGAAAAACCGTTTCCCCGTGACGCTCTGGCTGACGCTGATCGCGCTGGTCGCCGCGCTGGCCCTCCCCGCGCGCGCTAATACCTGGCCCCTTCCCCCGCCGGGCAGCCGGCTGGTGGGTCAGAACCAGTTCCATGTGGTGCAGGATAACGGCGGTTCGCTGGAGGCGATTGCCAAAAAGTACAATGTCGGCTTTCTGGCCCTGCTGCAGGCCAATCCCGGGGTGGACCCTTATGTTCCGCGCGCCGGCAGCGTGCTGACCATCCCCCTGCAGACGCTGCTGCCCGATGCGCCGCGCGAAGGGCTGGTGATTAACCTCGCCGAACTGCGCCTCTACTATTACCCGCCGGGTAAGAATGAAGTGACCGTCTACCCGATCGGCATCGGCCAGTTGGGCGGAACCACCATCACGCCGACGATGGTCACGACCGTGTCCGACAAGCGGGCCAATCCGACCTGGACGCCAACCGCCAACATTCGCGCCCGCTACAAGGCGATGGGGATTGAGCTGCCGGCGGTGGTGCCTGCCGGTCCTGACAACCCGATGGGCCATCACGCCATCCGCCTCGCCGCCTATGGCGGAGTCTATCTCCTGCACGGCACCAATGCCGATTTCGGCATTGGCATGCGCGTCAGCTCCGGCTGCATTCGTCTGCGCGACAACGATATTAAGGCGCTGTACAACACCATCTCACCGGGCACTAAGGTGAATATTATCAACACGCCGATCAAAGTGTCGGAGGAGCCGGATGGCCGCCGTCTGGTCGAGGTTCACCAGCCGCTGTCAGAGCATATTGATGACGACCCGCAGACCCTGCCCATTACGCTTAACGCGGCCATGACCGCGTTCAAACAGGCGCCGCAGACCGACAGCATGGTGATGGAGCGCGCAATGAATTACCGCTCCGGTATGCCCATTGACGTCACTCGTCATGCCGCGCCCGGCCCGCAGTCGCTGTAAGCTCACGCAGCAGAAAGCAAAAAACCCGCCTGATGGCGGGTTTTTTGTTGGCAAGGGTCAAACAGGGGTACAACAGGGTCTTACTCATCGCTGACCGGTGAAGGGGGCCGGACAACGACGTTTCGGGCTTACTTATAGATAACAGCAGTACCGTGAAGGGTATTCGGACCGGTTACCGAAGTAATACGATATGAGGTGGCGCCCATCTCATCCGCTTTCTGCGCCAGCTGATCTTCCAGCGAGCCCAGGTTAGTCCCGGCAGAGGCAGAAATGGTGCCTACTTTATGCTGCCCGGCAGGGGTGGACTGCACTTCTACAGCGGCAAAGCTGGCGAAAGAGAGAGAGCTAAGAACGGCGGCAATAGCCAGAGTGTTAACGGTTTTCATGATTGTTATACCTGTGCAGATGAATTTTATAGTAGGGTCGCAAGCATTAACTTAACGATCGATAGGTAAATCATAATGTGATCCACATCACACGTCAACGCATTTTTATAACGATCGTTTAACTATTTATAAAATGCTTAAACTTCATACGCATATGAATTATTTATTTTTAAACCCACAGCGCTGGCTCCGGGGATCGTTTATTTTTATAATGGCCTTTCACCAAACCAACATAGGTACAACGGCATCATGACAACTGACGTTCAAAGTTGCGCCAAAAAAAGCCGTGGCCGACCGAAGGTGTTCGACAGGGATGCGGCGCTGGACAAAGCCATGACACTCTTCTGGCAGCACGGCTATGAGGCGACCTCGCTCGCCGATCTGGTCGAGGCGACAGGAGCAAAAGCCCCCACCCTGTATGCGGAATTTGTGAATAAAGAAGGACTATTCCGCGCAGTGTTGGATCGTTATATTTCGCGCTTTGCCGCGAAGCACGAAGCCGTGCTGTATGCCGAAGGGAAATCCGTCGATCGGGCGCTGCGGGAATACTTCACGGCCGTCGCTACCTGCTTCACCAGCAAAGACACGCCGGCCGGCTGCTTTATCATTAATACCTCCGCCGCCCTGGCCGCCTCCTCGACGGATATCGCCAATACCATCAAATCCCGCCATGCGATGCAGGAGCAGGCGCTAACCCAGTTTCTGCAGCAGCGGCAGGCGCAAGGCGAACTGCCCGCGGGCCGCGATGTCGCGCAGCTGGCGCAGTTTCTTAACTGTGTCCTGCAGGGGATGTCGATTAGCGCGCGGGAAGGCGCGGATTTCGACAAGCTGATGCAAATCACCGACACCACTCTCCGTCTCTGGCCGCAGGTTCTCGAGCCCTGATGCGCCCCGCTTCCGGCGGTATTCTGCCGCCGGATCCGCTCTCCCTCTCACGTTATCCCCACAAAATAGATTGATTTTTATTACCTTTTCTCGCGCAAGATAAACGCAAATGATATTGATTGCGATATTCATTATGTGCAAAATCCTTTTTTGAGTTTTTCAAGATGTTTCGCATTGTAACTAACGCCGGCCAGACATCGGCCTATAACAACGACAAAGCAACTCGCTCATAAAAGGAATGGATATGAAAAAGCGCCTCTGGGTGCTCCACCCTCTGCTGCTGGTCAGCACGCTGCCCGCGCTGGCGGCTCAGTCTGATGAAGACAGCATTATCGTTAGCGCAAACCGCACCCATCGCACCGTGGCCGAAATGGCCCAAACCACCTGGGTCATCGAGGGCCAGGAGATTGAGCAGCAGGTCCAGGGCGGAAAAGAGTTCAAAGACGTGCTGGCGCAGCTGATCCCCGGCATCGACGTCAGCAGCCAGGGGCGCACCAACTACGGGATGAACATGCGCGGACGCGCCATCGTGGTGCTGATCGACGGCGTCCGGCTCAATTCCTCACGCACCGACAGCCGCCAGCTCGACGCCATCGATCCGTTCAACATCGAACATATCGAAGTGATCTCCGGGGCCACCTCGCTGTACGGCGGCGGCAGTACCGGCGGGCTTATCAACATCGTCACCAAAAAAGGGCAGCAGGATCGCCAGGTCGATCTCGAGGTGGGCAGCAAGAGCGGTTTTGCCAACAGCAACGATCATGATGAGCGCGTCGCGGCGGCCGTCAGCGGCGGGACAGACCACGCATCCGGGCGCTTATCGGTGGCCTATCAGCGTTTTGGCGGCTGGTACGATGGTAATAATGATGCGCTGATCCTCGATAATACCCAAACGGGGCTCCAGCACTCTGATCGTCTGGACGTCATGGGGACGGGAACGATCGAGATCGACGACAACCGCCAGCTGCAGCTGGTCACCCAGTACTATAAAAGCCAGGGCGATGATGACTATGGCCTGTGGCTCGGGAAAAATATGTCCGCGGTCACCAGCGGCGGCAAAGCGTACACCACCGATGGGCTCAATTCCGATCGTATCCCCGGCACCGAGCGCCATCTGATCAGCCTCCAGTACTCCGATGCCGATTTCTTCGGCCAGAATCTGGTGAGCCAGGTGTACTATCGCGATGAGTCCCTCACCTTCTATCCATTCCCGACGCTCAGCAAAGGTCAGGTCAGCAGCTTCTCCTCGTCGCAGCAGGACACCGATCAGTATGGGGCAAAGCTGACCCTCAACAGCCAGCCGCTGACGGGATGGGATCTCACCTGGGGTCTCGACGCCGATCATGAGACCTTCAATGCCAACCAGATGTTCTTCGATCTGCAGCAATCGCTGGCGTCCGGCGGGCTGCACAACGAATCGATCTACACCACCGGCCGCTATCCGGGATACAGCATCTCCAACGTCGCGCCGTTCCTGCAGTCCAGCTACGATCTGAACGAGATCTTTACCGTCAGCGGCGGGGTACGATACCAGTGGACCGAAAATCGGGTTGACGACTTTGTCGGCTACGCCCAGCAACAGGATATCGCCAACGGCAAAGCGCGCTCCGCCGACGCTATCAAAGGCGGCAAAACCGATTACGATAACTTCCTGTTTAACGCCGGGATCGTGGCCCACCTGACCGAACGTCAGCAGACCTGGTTTAACTTCTCCCAGGGCGTCGAGCTGCCGGATCCCGGCAAATACTACGGCATCGGTAAATACGGCGCGGCGGTCAATGGCCATCTGCCGCTGATCTCCAGCGTCAACGTCGATGACTCGCCGCTGCAGGGGATCAAAGTTAACTCGTATGAGCTGGGCTGGCGCTATACCGGCGATAGTCTGCGTACCCAGCTGGCGGCGTATTACTCGACTTCAGATAAGACCATCGTCGTCAACCGCACCGACATGACCATTGACGTTCAGTCCGACAAACGGCGTATTTACGGCGTTGAGGGGGCGGTCGATTACTTTATTCCGGACAGCGACTGGAGCGTCGGCGGCAACTTCAACGTGCTGAAATCCCAGGTGCAGACCGATGGCCGCTGGCAAAAATGGGACGTTACCCTCGCCTCGCCGTCCAAAGCCACCGCCTGGGTGGGTTGGGCGCCGGATCCGTGGAGCCTGCGCGTGCAGAGCCAGCAGGTGTTTGACCTCAGCGACGCCGCCGGTAACAAGCTGGAAGGCTATAACACCGTTGATTTTATTGGCAGTTACGCGCTGCCGGTGGGGAAACTGACCTTCAGTATCGAAAACCTGCTTAATGAAGACTATGTCACCATCTGGGGCCAGCGCGCGCCGCTGCTCTACAGCCCGACCTACGGCAGTTCATCGCTGTACGAATACAAAGGCCGTGGCCGTACCTTCGGTCTGAACTACGCGTTAACTTTCTGATAAAAAAAGCCCCTCAGCCTGAGCGATTGAGGGGCTAATCACTACACAAATCTGTTTTTAGATTTTGTTGTTCAGGACCAGCTGGCCGTTGTTGTCCAGCGGGATCTGGCTGCCAGGATCGTGATCCATGCGGATTTTCCCCTGCTGATCGCCTATCTTATAGGTCACATCATAGCCCAGCATTTTATCGGATTTGTCATACACCGTTTTACAGCGCTGCTGGGTGGTGGTGTAAGTATCGTTGTCCTGCATCGCGCCCTGGATCTGGTTACCGGCATAGCCGCCGCCCAGCGCACCCACGACAGTCGCCACGCTGCGTCCGTGACCGCCGCCAAACTGGTGGCCAATCACCCCGCCCGCCACCGCGCCCAGCACGGAGCCAGCGATGCGGTTTTCATCCTGTACCGGACGACGATGGGTCACCGTGACATTGCGGCATTCCTGCCGCGGCGTTTTCACGGTTTCTTTAATCGGTGTACTGGAGACCACTTGCGCATACTGCGGGCCACGATCTAACACGTTGAGACCAGCGACAGCTGCAACGCCCAGCGCGGCAGCCACGCCTATCCCTATACCCGCCAACATAGATTTATTCACGGGAGATCCTCCTTTGTTGCTGTTGATACAATTTTGCAACCGGAGCCGGGAGGGCGCAAATCAGATAGTGGATGAAAAGTGCGAGAATTCGCTGCAAATCAAGGGGATTCAGAGGATTCCGAGCGGGATCGCCGCAGGTTTCAGCAGGTGAGCCCGGAGGCGCCGTCAAGGCGCGCTCCGGGTAGAGACAGGGATTAGTGCAGCTTCAGGCGCGGGCGAATGATGCGGTTGATGCGTCCGACCAGCATCATCAGGCCGGTCTTGAAGTAACCGTGCAGGGCAATCTGGTGCATACGGTACAGGGAAATGTACACGAAGCGCGCAATGCGCCCTTCCACCATCATCGAGCCGCGCATCAGGTTACCCATCAGGCTGCCGACAGTGGAGTAATTGGACAGCGACACCAGCGAGCCATGGTCTTTATAGGTGTACGCCTTCAGCGGTTTGCCTTTCATCTGCGCCAGGATGTTATTCAGCGCGCAGGTGGCCATCTGGTGCGCCGCCTGGGCACGCGGAGGAACAAACCCGCCTTCCGGACGCGCGCAGGAGGCGCAGTCGCCGATGGCAAAAATATCCGCATCGCGGGTGGTCTGCAGCGTCGGCTCGACTACCAGCTGATTGATACGGTTGGTTTCCAGGCCGCCGATCTCTTTCATGAAATCTGGCGCTTTGATCCCGGCCGCCCAGACCATCAGATCCGCTTCAATATATTCGCCATCTTTGGTATGCAGACCGCCTGCATCCGCGCTGGTGACCATGGTCTGCGTCAGCACCCGTACGCCCAGCTTGGTCAGCTCATTATGCGCCGCCCCGGAAATGCGCGGCGGCAGCGCCGGCAGAATACGCTCGCCCGCTTCGACCAGCGTGACGTTCAGCGCCTCGTTAGTCAGCCCTTTGTAGCCGTAGCTGTGCAGCTGTTTCACCGCATTATGCAGTTCAGCAGAGAGCTCCACGCCGGTGGCGCCGCCGCCGACGATGGCGATGTTCACTTTACCGTTGGCGCCGAGGTTGGCGGAGTATTTGAGGAACAGGTTGAGCATTTCCTGATGGAAACGACGCGCCTGATGCGGGTTGTCGAGGAAAATGCAGTTCTCTTTCACCCCAGGGGTGTTGAAGTCATTCGAGGTACTGCCCAGCGCCATCACCAGCGTGTCGTATGGCAGTTTACGCTCAGCCACCAGCAGCTCGCCTTTTTCATTGCGCAGCTCGCCGAGGGTAATGGTCTTCCCTTCGCGGTTGATATCGACGACTGACCCCAGCTGAAACTGGAAACCGTGGTTGCGGGCATGGGCCAGGTAGCTCAGCGCATCAACACCTTCATCCAGAGAACCGGTCGCCACTTCATGTAGCAGCGGCTTCCACAGATGGCTGTGGTTACGGTCCACCAGGGTGATTTTCGCTTTTTTATGGCGCCCTAACTTTTTCCCCAGCTGAGTGGCCAGTTCCAGTCCGCCAGCGCCACCACCCACAATTACGATTTTTTTCAATGGCGTAGTCATGTGTACCCCTAAAATTATTAACCAATTGTTAAATAAAAGTTATCTAAATAGCCTTTATTTAACAACAAGTTACGTCAATGAAACCATTCAGCACCGTCGAGAATACCATGAACGGTGCATTGGTCATACCAAAATTGATGTGCATCAAGTTTTGTCGCGTATTTTTTCAGCGAAAACCTATAAGTGTAGACATGAAAAAACCCGCGCGGAGAACCCGGCGCGGGTTTGGGAACAGGGGAAAAGGTTAACCGAGGGTTTTAAACGCTTTCAGCCGCTGCAGGTGCGGCGAGATATTTTTAAACTTATGGGTCTGCTCTTCATCCCAGATAATTTCATAATAATGGTGCAGAAGGTCAGCGGAACGCTGGCTGTCCAGCGCTTCGTCCTGCCGGGAAAGCACCACCAGGCAGCGATCGCGATTCTTCTCGCGGAAGTTAGTCACACACTTGGTGGCGATGTCAGCATACTCTTCCGGGCGGTCGATTTTGCCTTCCATGTTCTCGTGCGGAAACAGGTTAGGATTGAACACCGCCTGGCGAATATCACACAAAAAACCAATCCGCTCCGCCCAGTATCCGCCAAGCCCGACACCGCAGATCAGCGGCCGGTCATCAGCGGTAAGCTGCAGCATTTTATCGACCTCTTTCAGCAAATGCTGCATGTCGTGCTTGGGATGCCGCGTGCTGTAGCTTATCAACCGCACGTCCGGGTCGATAAACTGCAGTTGCATCACCTTCTCATGGTTACCGGGGCTGTTCGAGTCAAAACCGTGTAAATAGATAATCATCGCATCCTCACCATACAACAACGCCCCGCAGAGCGTTACGCGGACTTCGCCTCTTGCCAGCGCGCATGGAGCTGCTCCAGCTGGGCACTCACCGTTTTCCAACGGGCTGAATCCCTTAACTCCTGACGGGAAAAGGAACCTTTATGATACAATTTCGTAACACGCTCTGCTTTGATCGGCGACAGGTTATCCAGCACACTGACCGCGCCTTTACGATTATTGCAGACCAGTATCATATCGCAACCGGCGTCGAGCGACGCCTGTCCGCGTTCGGCATAGCTGCCCATGATCGCTGCCCCCTCCATCGACAGGTCGTCGGAGAAAATCACCCCGTCGAAGCCCAGCTCGCCGCGCAGCACCGTTTTTAACCAGTACGCTGAGCCGCTGGCCGGACGCGGGTCGAGCTCCGGGTAAATCACATGCGCCGGCATAATGGCATCCAGACGCTGCTCGGCGATAAGGCTTTTGAACACTGCCATATCGTGGTCGCGAATAACCGATGCCGGCCGCGGATCGAACGGAGTCTCTTTGTGTGAATCGGCGTTCACCGCCCCGTGACCCGGGAAGTGTTTGCCGGTGGTTTTCATGCCCGCGGCGTGCATACCGTCAATAAAGTGACGCGCCATCGCCAGCGCTTTTTGCGGATCTTCGTGATAAGAACGTTCGCCGATCGCGGCGCTAATGTGACCCACGTCCAGCACCGGCGCAAAGCTGATATCGATATCCATGGCGATCATTTCGCTGGCCATCAGCCAGCCGGCCTCGGCCGCCAGCTTGCCCCCTTCTTCCATTCCCAGCAGGGCGGCAAAAGACTGAGCCGCCGGTAAACGGGTAAAGCCTTCACGGAAACGCTGAACACGCCCCCCTTCCTGATCGACCGCCACCACCAGATGGTTCCGGGACGCGTCGCGGATCTGGCGCACCAGCTCCCGCAGCTGCGCCGGATCGTGATAATTCCGGGTAAAGAGGATCAACCCTCCCACCAGCGGATGCGCCAGAATCTCTCGCTCTTCCGCATCCAGTTCATACCCTTCGACATCCAACATCACTGGGCCCACACTGACCTCTCTTATCCTTTGCGTTCGTTGTCTAACTGACACCATGTTTCATCTGCCAGCGTGATAAATTGCCGCTCCCCGCTCTGCCGCCAGCGCATTTCATACCAGCCTGCCATCAACAGCAGTACCCACGGACGCCAGCGCGCAACCTGTCGCCAGAGCAGCTGCGCGTCGATGGCGGCCCGCCGGGCATACGCTGCCACCAGCTGACGGCGCTCGTCAGGGGTGACCCACACCGCGGCCAGCTCCAGCGCGATATCGCCATCACCGGCATATTCCCAGTCGATCAGCCTCAGGCCGGACTCGCTATGGATAATATTGCCGGCATGGATGTCCATATGCAGCGGCGCCAGCCGCAGAGGACGCGGTTCTCCCCGACGGCGCAGCCGCTGATGCCAGCGCAGCCACCGCGGCGTACGCCGTGCCGGATCGCACCTCTGCCAGTACTGGAGCAGCAGCGGCATGAGGCTAACACGCCAGCCAAACCGTGGTTGCTGATGCAAATCATACAATAAGCCTGACAGCTGCGGGGAGGCCGGTAACGCGCTTTTCACCTCACCCGCGCAATACTCCACCACCATCCAGCAGGGTGAATAAAACAACGGGGCTGGCGCCAGCCTGGCGGGCAGTTGGCGCAGCACATGATACTGGCGGCGAAAATAACAGGAAGCGGCAGACGGATCGTGCGGCTGGCGCAGCACGTGCCGACAGTCGCCGTCGCTGATAATCATACTGCCGCCGCTGAGGCCATGGTGGCTCAGCGAGGCGACAGGATGATAGCGGGGAAAGAAGCGCGACAAGAGTTCGTCGCGCGTCAGCTTATTGTTGCTGAACAGCACCTTTACCTGACCAGATAATCTCGCCGGTTTGCACCAGCATCAGCTGCATCTTCAGCTCGGGCGCGTTGACGTTGCCGGTAGCATTAGAGTAAAGCACATACTGCGCGCCTACGTTGCGGGCGATGCCCATGGCTTTGCTGCGGCTGCCAAGGCTATCCTGCGGCGACAGGCCCAGCTGTTGCTTGGCGACCGACAGCTGCTGCGCTGACACCAGGGTAAATTTGCCGTTACCGGCCAGCGCACTTCGTAGCGCGGTGGTGGCCTCTCCGGCGTTCAGCGAACCGTTGGTGCGGTTGTTTACGCTGTCAACCAGCAGAATACTGCCCGCATTGACCCCACCCGCCTGCAGCATCTGCCCGACCAGCGGCTGGACCGCGCCGTTCCAGTCATAATGACGCACGCGCGGCGCTGGCTGACCCGACTGCTGATCCTGATGCTCAATCGGCCCCGGCTGCGACGGTACGGATGGCACCGCCGGTACGGTCGGCACCGTTGGCTGCGGCTGCGCAGGCTGCTGCGGCTGTGGTTTGGCCTCTTCGACCGGCGCCGGCTGCTCACGTAACCCCGCACAGCCTGCGAGGAATATCGCCAGTGCTGTGATTAACGCATAGCGACACATTTTCATCATTATAATTACCCCTTACAGATAAAGATAAAGGCGGGCCTTATGCGCCCCCAGGATATTGGCGCTGCCGTACAACGTCACGGAAGAGCGAGCCGGAACCACAATGGTGCGCGGCGCCTCCAGAGGATGCATTTCGAGTCCGCGGGCGTCATACCAGAAAAAACGATAATGCACGGTGATCGGCTGCTGGCGCTCGTTGTACAGCGTTGAGGAGGCGGTGGCCTGGATCTCCGTCGCGACGACCGCGGGCTCGCTCGCGCTTATCCCGGCGGCCAGTACGCTCGATTCCATCACCAGCGCCTGCTGCTCAGACACAGGAATCTCCGGATGTGAACTACATCCGACCAGCAGCCCCGCCGCCAGACACGCGCCCAAGAGGGTCCTGAGCATGGCGTTAGCCTTTGTGCGCCAGCATCGGGCCCAGCGGACGGCCGCCCAGCAGATGCATATGGATGTGGTAAACTTCCTGGCCGCCGTGGCGGTTGCAGTTGACGATCAACCGGTAGCCATCGTCGGCGAGACCTTCATCGCGGGCAATCTTCGCCGCGACGGTCATCATCCGGCCCAGGGCCAGTTCATGTTCGGTGGTGACGTCATTTACGGTAGGAATCAGAACATTCGGGACAATCAGAATGTGGGTAGGTGCCTGCGGAGAGATATCGCGAAAAGCGGTCACCAGATCGTCCTGATAAACAATATCCGACGGGATTTCCCGGCGAATGATTTTGCTGAAAATCGTTTCTTCTGCCATGACTAATTCCTTATTAGTTTAATCCCATACGCTGGCCTGCTTCTGCAGATAAACGCGGACGCACAGGTTCAGATAAGAGTATGAGCGACATTCTCCCCCTCTTTCAACCTGAAAGCACTTTTTCTTATTCAACTATAGACTTAGCTGATGAGGGAATAAGCATTTGCCGGATAATTTTCAGGGTTATCGCCTGGAAAAGCCCCGACTGTAGACGTAAAAAAGGCAGCCATTTGGCTGCCTTAGTCTCCCCGATACTACGTCTTAACTGTTACGGATGTACTCATCCATTTCAGTTTTCAGGTTATCGGACTTGGTACCGAAGATGGCCTGTACGCCAGAACCTGCCACTACCACGCCAGCGGCGCCCAGTTTTTTCAGGCCAGCCTGGTCAACTTTCGCTACATCCGCCACGCTAACACGCAGACGAGTAATACATGCGTCGAGGTTGGTGATGTTCTCTTTACCGCCGAAAGCGGCAATCAGCGCCGGAGCCATCTCGCTGGTTGCGCCAGCTTTGCTCTCTTCGGTGGTATCTTCACGACCCGGTGTTTTCAGATCCAGAGCTTTAATCAGCACGCGGAAAATGACGTAGTACACGATCGCATAGCAGATACCGACAATCGGGAACAGCCACAGCTTGCTGCTGTTACCGGACAGCACGATAAAGTCGATCAGGCCGTGAGAGAACGATGTACCGTCACGCATACCCAGCAGGATACAGATCGGGAACGCCAGACCCGCCAGGATGGCGTGGATAACGTACAGGATCGGCGCCACGAACATGAACGAGAACTCGATCGGTTCGGTGATACCGGTCAGGAACGAGGTCAGCGCAGCAGAGATCATGATACCGCCCACTTTGGCGCGGTTTTCCGGTTTAGCAGAGTGCCAAATCGCAATAGCCGCCGCCGGCAGACCGTACATTTTGAACAGGAAGCCGCCAGACAGTTTGCCCGCGGTCGGGTCGCCTGCCATGTAACGCGGGATATCGCCGTGGAACACCTGACCAGCCGCGTTGGTGTATTCGCCGATCTGCATCTGGAAAGGAACGTTCCAGATATGATGCAGACCAAACGGCACCAGGCAACGCTCGATGAAACCGTAGATACCAAACGCCACTACCGGGTTCTGATAAGCAGCCCACTGGGAGAAGGTCTGGATCGCGGAACCGATCGGCGGCCAAATGAAGGAGAGGATCACGCCGGTAAAGATAGCGGCCAGACCGGAGATAATCGGCACAAAACGCTTGCCCGCAAAGAAGCCGAGATATTCTGGCAACTTAATGCGATAGAAGCGGTTAAACATGTACGCGGCGATAGCACCGGAGATAATACCGCCAAGCACGCCGGTATCAGCCAGGTGTTTTGCCGCAATCTCTTCAGCAGGTAAATGCAGCACCAGCGGCGCAACAACCGCCATGGTTTTCACCATGATGCCGTAAGCTACGACTGCAGCCAGTGCGGATACACCGTCGTTATTGGTGAAGCCGAGGGCGACACCGATAGCGAAGATCAGCGGCATGTTGGCGAAAACTGAACCGCCTGCTTCTGCCATAACGTGGGAGACCACGGCTGGCAGCCAGCTGAAGTTTGCGGAACCGACGCCCAGCAGGATACCTGCGATAGGCAGTACGGATACCGGCAGCATCAGCGATTTACCGACCTTCTGCAGGTTAGCAAATGCATTCTTAAACATAATTGAGAGTGCTCCTGAGTATTTGGTACTTTTTTACGTTTTCACGCATTGGCCCGGGGGGAGAACCGCGCCGTGGACAGGACATCTAAGCGCCCTTTATTTATTACACAGAGTAAAATAATTAACAGGATGATTGTTTGACGGCTATCACGTTTCAATCAGCCTTACGGTAAAAATTTACATCACCTTACATAAACTGTATCTGGATGTTGCAAAAAAACTTTCACCGCCACTTTTGTGGCGGTGAACTTTACTCGCTTTGACTATTAATTACGAGCCTTAAAATAATAAGCAGATCAAGCAGGTTGCAAGCGGGCGGGGTCAATGTGGAACAAAGTGGCAAAATTGTCGGTGGTCTGCCGGGCCAGCTCCTCCAGCGACACGCCTTTCAGCACCGCCATGTATTCCGCAACGTCACGCACCAGCGCCGGCTGGTTCTCTTTACCGCGATGGGGGACTGGCGCCAGGTACGGCGAGTCTGTCTCCACCAGCAGGCGATCCAGCGGAACATAGCGCGCCGCATCGCGTAGCTGCTCGGCGTTGCGGAACGTGACGATACCTGAAAACGAAATATAGAACCCCATGTCGAGCAATTTACCCGCGGTCTCCCTGTCTTCAGTGAAACAGTGTAGTACGCCACCGCAATCCGTCACCTTTTCTTCGCGCAAAATCGCCAAGGTGTCGGCGCGCGCGTCGCGAGTGTGGACGATCACCGGCTTATTCAGCTCACGGCCGATGCGAATGTGGTCGCGAAACGAGGTTTGCTGCTGGGCTTTAGTTTCCGGGGTATAGAAATAATCCAGACCGGTCTCCCCCATCGCTACAACGCCCTCTTCTGCCGCCAGCGCGCGAAGGGTCTCCACTTCGTAGGGTTCATCCTGGTTTAACGGGTGCACGCCGCAAGAGAAGACGACGTTGTCACGCGTCCCCACCAGCTCACGCATACTGCGGTAGCCAGGCAATGTTGTGGCGACCGCCAGGCAGAATTTCACATCGCGCGCGGCCGCTTTTGCCAGCACGTCGTCGACGTTTTTGTGCAGAGTTTGATAATCCAGACCATCAAGATGGCAGTGGGAGTCGACTAAAAACATAATGTCTCACTCAGAGATGCGAGACGGGTAAAACCGTCCCGGGTTGCAGGTAATGTTCCCAGCGCAGCAGGCGCTCGGTGAGCAGCAGTTCGCGGTTGACGCCGACGACGTTCAGCAATTGCTCGCGGCAGGTACAGACGTCATGGGCGATCGCCTGCAGCCGGGCGGCCGGCAGGCTGTGCGCCAGCTGCTCCAGCAGCGGCCAGACGTCCGGGTTACTTACCAGGGCAATCCCCTGCTGTCGTTTTTGCGCATCGACCAGCAGCGATGCCAGCCAGTGTAGGCGAACTGCCGCCTGTTCATGATTAAGTATCGCCAGCAGCGCCAGCCAGTCACCGCTCGCCAGAGTAGCCGACAGCGCCTGACACAGCTGCTGTCGCGCCGTCCACTGCGGCACCTGTAGTAGTTCGAGCGCCGCGGCCGGCGCGCCAGCGCACAAACGTAACGCCGTCAGCAACGCCTCCTGCGGCTGGTTCACTTCCCGCTCCAGCCAGGCCAGCGCATAAGATTCTGCAGGCGGCGCCAGATGGTACAGTCGACAGCGGCTGCGCAGGGTGGTCAGCAGACGCGCCGGCTCCTCGCAGGCGAGGAAGAACCAGGTATTCTCCGGCGGTTCTTCCAGGGTTTTCAGTAATGCGTTGGCGGCAGCATCGGTCAACAAGGCGGCATCGCTAATCCAGACCACTTTCGCTCCGCCGAGGCGCGCGCGCTCATAGAGTTTTTCGTTGACATCGCGCACCGCGTCAATACCCAGCGCACTCTTGCCTTTTTCGGGACTCAGCGAATAGTAATCCGGATGCGTGCCGGCCTGCATCAGCTGGCAGCTGTGGCAGTGACCACAGCTTTTATGCCCTTCGGGCTGACGGCACATCAGGAAGCGGCACAGCGCGTAAATTAACGCCTCGCCGCCCATCCCGCTCAGGGACTGTAACAGTAAGGCGTGGTGGCCTTGTCCGGCCTGATAGCTACCGACCAGTTGCTCGAACGCTGGGCGCAGCCACGGATACCATTTCATGCCGGCTGCTCCGCCATCCACTGGGCGATCGTGGCGCGAATGTCGTGAGCGACAGCCTCGAGCGGCTGGGTCGCGTCAACGGTGCGGATCGACGGGTCTGCAGCGGCCAGCTCAAGGTAGCGCGCGCGGGTGCGATTAAAGAAGTTCATCGACTCCTGCTCAATGCGATCAAGCTCGCCGCGCGCCCGGGCGCGCTGCAGCCCCACTTCCGGCGTGACGTCGAGGTACAGCGTCAGATTGGGGCGGAAATCGCCGAGTACCGCATCGCGCAGCGTCGCCAGCATCGTGCGGTCAATCCCGCGGCCGCCGCCCTGATAAGCCTGAGTCGACAGATCGTGGCGATCGCCGATCACCCACTGGCCGCGGGCCAGCGCGGGCTTAATCACGGTCTCCACCAGCTGGACACGTGCCGCGTAAAACATCAGCACTTCTGCTTTATCGTTAATGACTTCATCGCCTGTGGACTGGATATCCAGCACCAGGCTACGCAGTTTTTCGGCAAGGATGGTGCCCCCCGGCTCGCGGGTAAACACCATATCGTGAATACCTGCCGACTGCAGCGTCTCCACCACCAGTTGACGTGCGGTGGTCTTCCCGGCGCCCTCCAGCCCCTCGATGACGATATAGTTACTGCGCATTTTTTTCCTTAAGTACTTTCAGATAGTCCTGCACCGCGCGGTTATGGCTGACCAGGTTTGTGGTAAACGTATGGCCCCCTTTCCCGTCGGCGACAAAATAAAGGTAGGGCGTTTTCGCCGGATGGGCGGCCGCCTTCAGCGACGCCTCACCCGGCACCGCGATAGGGCCGGGCGGCAGGCCGCTGATGGTATAAGTATTGTATGCGGTCGGCGTTTCCAGATCCTTACGCGTTAACTTACCAGTATACCCCTCGCCCATCCCGTAGATCACGGTCGGATCGGTCTGTAAGCGCATACCGATGCGCAGGCGGTTAATAAACACCGAGGCGACGCGGTCGCGCTCTTCCGCCACTGCGGTCTCTTTTTCAATAATCGAAGCCATCGTCAGCAGCTGATTCTGATCGGCATAAGGCAGATTATCCATCCGCCCCTCCCAGATCTTCGCCACCTCGGTGACCATTTTCTGATGCGCGCGCTTGAGGATGGCGATATCGCTGGTATTGGCGGTGTACATCCAGGTATCCGGCCAGAACCAGCCCTCCACCCAGTCGGCATGCTCAAGCCCTAACGCCTTAGCCACTGTCGCGTAGCTATCGTCATCGAGAGTGTGCTTTACGTACGGGGCGTCACGCAGCTGGCGAAGGTAGTCGCTGACGCGCATGCCTTCGACAAAGCGCAGCGGAAACTGCGCCTCTTTACCGCTGGCCAGCAGCTGCAGCATCTCGCGCACCGTCATCTGCGGCGTGAAGCGATAGGTCCCGGCTTTGAAGTGAGACAGCTCAGGCTCTACCCGCAGCAGCCACTGGAAAACACGCGGGCGATTGATCACTTTCTCGCGATAAAGATCCTGGCCCAGCGCCAGACGACCGGTGCCGGCCTCCAGGGTGAAGATGGTCTCTTCTTTGATCAGCAGTTTGCTGTCCGCCAGCTGGCGTACTTTCCACATGCCTGCCGCCGCGGCGATGCCCAACACCACCACTAACAGCAGAATAAAACGTAACATTTTCTTCATACTAACCAGACAGCTCACACAAAGGGGCTAAAAAATGGTAAAGCTCGCGCGAGGACCAGACGGTCTCGTCCCAGCGACGAACCGGCACCAGCGGCATCAGCGCATTGCAGATCAGCACTTCATCGGCTTCCCGCAATGCTTCAGGACGCGCTGTCACTTCGACAACGCGAAACGTCGATGGTGCCAGCTGCGCGATACAGCGCTGGCGCATAATACCGTTGACCCCGGCGTAATCGAGTCGCGGAGTAAACACAACCTGTCCCTGACGCCAGAATAAATTCGCGGCACAGCATTCCGTAAGCCACCCGTCACTGTCAAGAACCAGCGCCTCATCGGCGTCCGTCTGTTCAAGATGAGAGCGGATCAGCACCTGCTCAAGGCGATTAAGATGCTTCAGCCCAGCCAGCCAGGGGTTGCGGCCCAGAGGCACCGGGCTCTGGGTCAGGGTAATACCCTCTTCCCGCCAGCGCGCATAATGTGCCGGGAACGGAGAGACGCTGAGAATACGCGTCGGCGACAGGCAGCCTGCCGTGCTGTATCCCCTCCCCCCGACGCCGCGAGTGAGGGTCACTTTCAACACACCCTGCGCATGCGGCCGCGCCAGACGCTGCATCTCATCGCTCAACGTCAGCCAGTCATCAAACGGGATGCGTAATTTTTCGCAGGTCGTCTGCAAACGCTGCAGATGGGCATCCAGTAGCACAACCAGCCCGTGCTGGATGCGGGCGGTGGTAAAACAGCCGTCGCCAAACTGGGTGGCGCGATCGTTCGCCGCCAGCGTGTCCTGTTCAACGCCATTTATCAACAACATAAAGGACTCCTTTTCACTGGTCAGTGAGTGTCTCAGGACCCAGGGCAGAGGACAAGCGGAGAAAACTGAATAAAAAAGGCCCGACAAACGGGCCTTTTGTTAAAGCAGTACCGGGGCAAGCCCTGTCACACTTTTTTGAAGATCAACGAACCGTTAGTGCCGCCAAAGCCGAAGGAGTTGCACAGAGTGTACTCCATACCGGAAACCTGACGCGCTTCGTGCGGAACGAAGTCGAGATCGCAGCCCTCATCCGGGTTGTCGAGGTTGATCGTCGGCGGAACCGCCTGATCGCGCAGCGCCAGGATAGAGTAGATCGATTCTACCGCCCCTGCCGCGCCCAGCAGATGCCCGGTCATGGATTTGGTGGAGCTCACCATGACGCGGCTCGCCGCATCACCGAAGACTGACTTAACGGCCTGCGCTTCTGCTTTATCGCCAGCCGGCGTCGAGGTGCCGTGGGCGTTGACGTAGCCGATCTGGCCCGGTTCGATGCCCGCATCGCGAATGGCATTCACCATCGCCAGCGCGGCGCCAGCGCCATCTTCCGGCGGAGACGTCATATGGTAAGCATCGCTGCTCATACCAAAGCCGACGATCTCAGCGTAAATTTTCGCGCCGCGTTTTTTCGCATGCTCGTACTCTTCCAGCACCACCATGCCCGCGCCGTCGCCCAGCACAAAGCCATCGCGATCTTTATCCCACGGACGGCTCGCCGCCTGCGGGTTGTCATTGCGCGTGGAGAGCGCACGCGCTGCGCCAAAGCCGCCCACGCCAAGCGGGGTACTGGCTTTCTCCGCACCGCCTGCCACCATCGCATCGGCATCGCCATAGGCGATGATGCGCGCGGCCTGGCCGATGTTGTGCACACCAGAAGTACATGCGGTCGCGATAGAGATACTTGGCCCACGCAGACCAAACATGATGGTCAGATGCCCGGCCACCATGTTAACAATTGTGGAGGGAACGAAGAATGGGCTGATCTTACGCGGTCCGCCGTTGACCAGCGAACTGTGGTTTTCTTCGATCAAGCCGAGGCCGCCAATACCAGAGCCGATAGCGGCGCCAATACGGGTTGCATTCTCTTCCGTCACTTCAAGGCCAGAATCCTGCATGGCCTGAACGCCAGCGACAATTCCATATTGAATGAAGGCATCCATCTTGCGCTGCTCTTTGCGCGAGATAATGTCATCACAGTTAAAATCCTTTACTAAGCCAGCAAATTTCGTTGCATAGGCGCTAGTATCGAAATGGTCGATCAGGCTGATGCCACTCTGACCGGCAAGGAGAGCTTTCCAGGTAGACTCTACGGTATTGCCGACAGGAGACAACATGCCCAGTCCGGTCACAACTACACGACGCTTAGACACGTTTGTCCTCCAGGGAGGGAAAATAGATTCTTGTGGGACAAAAAAAAGATAAAACTCAGGCGGTCGAATGACCGCCTGGAGATGTTCACTTACGCCTGGTGGCCGTTGATGTAATCAATGGCAGCCTGAACGGTGGTGATTTTCTCAGCTTCTTCGTCCGGAATCTCAGTATCAAACTCTTCTTCCAGAGCCATTACCAGCTCAACGGTGTCAAGAGAATCAGCGCCCAGGTCTTCAACGAAGGAAGCATTGTTGGTAACTTCTTCCTGCTTAACGCCCAGCTGCTCGCCGATAATTTTCTTAACGCGTTCTTCGATAGTGCTCATACTCTTAAATTTCCTATCAAAACTCGCTTTCGCGATGGTTTTCGTAGTGTATAAAATGTTGAAAAATTTGCAACTAAATCCCGGCAGGTCTTACCACGATTTTGCGCTATTTTGAGGCCGTTTGCCCTAAGAACGCAAATCTTTTCGCACAAAACCGCACATGAAACCGTGCGAGGTGCGCGGTTCCTGAACGTTTTGCACAAATCTCGGTCAGACCATGTACATTCCGCCGTTGACGTGCAGCGTTTCACCAGTGATGTAACTTGCTTCGTCAGAGGCTAAAAATGCAACCGCGCTGGCGATTTCATTTGGGGTGCCAAGGCGCCCCGCAGGAACTGCCGCCAGCGTACCCGCACGCTGCTCATCGGTCAGCGCACGCGTCATGTCCGTTTCAATAAAGCCCGGAGCAACAACGTTTACAGTAATACCGCGGGACGCAACTTCACGTGCCAGTGATTTACTGAAGCCGATCAGACCCGCTTTCGCCGCAGCGTAGTTAGCCTGACCCGCATTTCCCATGGTACCAACCACAGAACCGATAGTGATAATACGTCCATGACGCTTTTTCATCATAGCGCGCATTACCGCTTTTGACAGACGGAAAACCGATGACAGGTTGGTTTCGATAATATCGTTCCACTCGTCATCTTTCATGCGCATTAACAGGTTGTCACGAGTGATCCCGGCATTATTCACCAGGATATCAACTTCGCCAAACTCTGCGCGAACATTTTCCAGAACAGATTCAATAGATGCCGGGTCGGTCACATTCAACATCAGACCTTTACCGTTGGCGCCTAAATAGTCGCTGATGGCCTGCGCGCCGCTTTCGCTGGTCGCAGTACCGATAACTTTCGCGCCGCGGGCGGCGAGCGTTTCAGCGATTGCACGGCCAATACCGCGGCTTGCACCGGTAACCAGCGCGATTTTTCCTTCAAAACTCATGGTTTTCCTCTTTTATTGCTCAAGCGCCGCAGACATCGCCGCCGGCTCGTTAAGCGCGGAAGCGGTCAGGGTGTCAACAATACGTTTGGTCAGGCCGGTGAGGACTTTACCCGGGCCAACCTCATACAGGTGCGTTACGCCCTCGGCAGCCATCAACTCAACGGTTTTAGTCCATTGAACCGGGCTGTACAGCTGGCGCACCAGCGCGTCGCGAATGGCGTCGGGCGCGGTTTCGCACTTCACGTCGACGTTATTCACGACAGGAATCGTCGGCGCGTTGAAGGTGATTTTCTGCAGCTCTACCGCCAGTTTTTCTGCGGCTGGCTTCATCAGCGCGCAGTGGGACGGCACGCTCACCGGCAGCGGCAGTGCGCGCTTGGCACCAGCGGCTTTACAGGCAGCACCCGCACGTTCAACGGCCTCTTTGTGCCCGGCGATAACCACCTGGCCAGGCGAATTGTAGTTCACCGGAGAAACGACCTGCCCTTCGGCAGACTCTTCACAGGCTTTGGCGATAGAAGCGTCGTCCAGACCGATAATCGCGGACATGGCGCCGGTACCTTCCGGTACGGCCTCCTGCATGAATTTCCCGCGCAGTTCAACCAGGCGAACGGCATCAGCGAAATCGATAACGCCTGCGCAAACCAGCGCGGAGTATTCGCCGAGGCTGTGCCCCGCCAGCAGCGCCGGCGCTTTGCCGCCCTGCTGCTGCCAGACACGATACAGCGCCACAGAGGCGGTCAGCAGCGCCGGCTGGGTCTGCCAGGTTTTATTCAGCTCTTCTGCCGGCCCCTGCTGAACCAGCGCCCACAGATCGTAACCCAACGCTGCGGAAGCTTCACCGAAGGTCTCTTCAATCACCGGCCAGGTCGCCGCCATATCGGCCAGCATACCTACGGCCTGAGAACCCTGTCCCGGGAACACAAAAGCAAATTGCGTCATGTTTAAATCCTTATACTAAAAACGAACCAGCGCGGAACCCCAGGTGAAACCACCACCAAAGGCTTCCAGCAGAATCAGTTGACCACGTTGAATACGGCCATCGCGAACGGCCTCATCCAGCGCGCAAGGAACTGACGCCGCGGAGGTGTTACCGTGACGGTCAAGCGTCACGACGACGTTATCCATCGACATGCCCAGTTTTTTCGCTGTCGCACTGATGATCCGCAGGTTTGCCTGATGCGGTACCAGCCAGTCCAGCGCCGAACGCTCAAGATTATTCGCCGCCAGCGTCTCATCAACAATGTGCGCCAGCTCGGTGACCGCCACTTTGAACACTTCGTTGCCGGCCATCGTCAGATAGATCGGATTTTCCGGATCGACGCGATCGGCGTTCGGCAGGGTCAGCAGTTCGCCATAGCTGCCGTCGGCATGCAGATGCGTTGAAATAATTCCCGGCTCTTCGGAGGCGCCCAGCACCACTGCACCCGCGCCGTCGCCGAAAATAATAATCGTGCCGCGATCGCTTGGATCGCAGGTACGCGCCAGCACATCGGCGCCGACAACCAACGCATAATCAACCGCGCCGTTTTTCACGTACTGATCGGCCACGCTCAGCGCGTAAGTGAAACCCGCACAGGCGGCGGCGACATCAAACGCCGGGCAACCTTTAACGCCCAGCATTGACTGGATCTGGCATGCCGAACTCGGAAACGCGTGCGTGCCGGAGGTGGTCGCAACAATAATCAGACCAATTTGCTCCGCGGACACGCCCGCCATCGCCAGCGCCTGCTTTGCGGCTTCAAAGCCCATCGTAGCAACTGTTTCATGCGCTGCGGCAATACGACGCTCACGGATACCTGTGCGGGTGACAATCCACTCGTCAGAGGTCTCTACCATATTTTCCAGGTCGGCGTTTGTACGCACTTGCTCGGGCAGATAGCTGCCGGTACCAATAATCTTCGTATACATGTACGCTCAGTCACTCTTGGGTGATATACCCGCCTCGTTCAACTTGCCGGGCGTCAATGATGGCCATTCGTCCCGCTTTGCTGTCGGGCGTTCAGGTCACTGTCGCTTTCCGGCAGCTCGAAACCAGCTGGGTATAAAGATTCCAGGCGCGCGGCGATCCGTTGAGGAATTTGCCGCTGCACCGCCTGCACTGCCTGCTCTATCGCGACGCTAAAGGCGCGTTGATTGGCAGCACCATGACTCTTGATCACGGAACCGCGCAATCCTAACAGACAGGCGCCATTATACTGGTCGGGGTTGAGGTGACTGAATCGCCTCGCCAGGCTTTTTTGTAACCAACGTTTTAGTAACAGCAGCCACCACGACCGTTTTTTGCCCTCTCCCTGAGATTTCAGCAGCGAA
Organism: Klebsiella sp. 10982; assembly: GCF_048589245.1. Taxonomy (NCBI): domain Bacteria; kingdom Pseudomonadati; phylum Pseudomonadota; class Gammaproteobacteria; order Enterobacterales; family Enterobacteriaceae; genus Klebsiella; species Klebsiella sp. 10982. The sequence goes on along the minus strand of NZ_JBMAXV010000023.1, from coordinate 49,505 downwards.
AGGAACATTCTGACAACACCTTCCATGGTTTTTAATGTGACATTGCCCGTGAATCCATCACAAACCAGCACATCGGTTTTTCCGGTCAACAATTCATTGGCTTCAAGATAGCCGATGTAGTTGAGGGAAGGCAGCGTTTTGAGCACTGCGGCAGCATCGCGAATGCTGCTGAGACCTTTCATCTCTTCTTCGCCAATATTCAGCAAGGCGACACGGGGGCTGGCTATGCCGAGCACTTCTTCCGCCAGCACCGCGCCCATCACGGCAAACTGCACCAACATCGTGCTGTCGCAATCGACGTTGGCGCCGAGATCCAACACCACGGTTTTGCCCTTCTGCTGGTGAGGCAGGACCGTCACCAGCGCCGGACGCTCAATACCTTCTATCGGCTTGAGCAGCAGCTTCGCCAGGCCCATCAGCGCGCCGGTGTTACCGGCGCTGACGCAGGCTTGCGCCCGCCCTTCTTTCACAAGCTCCAGCGCCACGCGCATTGAGCTTCCGCGACTACTGCGGATAGCCTGTGCGGGTCGCGCATCACTGGCAATAACTGACTGCGCAGGAATAACCTGCAGACGCGAACGTTGTTCGAAGTCAGCTTTGGCGAGTAATGGCGTGATGGCGTCGGGATCGCCGACTAAAAGAAGTGTGAGTTGCGAATTAGAGTTCAGTGCCTGCAGTGCTGCAGGCACTGTCACGGATGGGCCAAAATCGCCCCCCATGACATCTAACGCCAGGGTTAGACGTGTCAAGGTATCGTCGCTGCCCGGTTCGGTGATTCCCCAGTTACCCGGGGAGTCCTCACTAAGCTTCATCACGCTGGCACCCGCGAATGTTCACGCTGCAGACGCAACAATTCGGGCATTGATGCCCCTGATGACCGGATTAACCGAATCTCCAGGGACGCACACGCCCGTCATGGTCTGCAACGGGAAATCCTGCGAGTATCGCGTGATTACTTAGCGATAACCTTGCGACCGCGGTAGAAACCGTCGGCAGTGATGTGGTGACGCAGGTGTTTCTCACCAGAAGTTTTGTCTACAGACAGGCTGGTGACTGCGGTCAGCGCGTCATGGGAACGACGCATGCCACGTTTGGAACGGGTTGGTTTATTCTGTTGTACGGCCATGGACCTTACTCCTCAATTACTTACGCTTTAAGCTGGCTAATACGGCAAATGGGTTTGGTTTTTGTGCCTCTTCAGGCAGTTCGCCAAAGACCATGTCCGCGTCGGACACTTCACAGTGTTCAGAATCATGCACCGGAACTACGGGCAGGGAGAGGATAATTTCATCCTCGACCATTGCCTGCAGGTCGATTTCACCGAATTCGTTAACCTCAATCGGCTCATACGCTTCCGGTAGTGCTTCGGCCTGTTCGTCATTTCTGACGGGGCTAAAACAATACGTGGTGTGGACGTGATGAGAGAACGGTTTCCCGCAACGCTGGCATTCGAGGGTTACCGTCACCTTTGCATCGCCAGTGATGACGGCGAGACGCTGGTTATCGATAGCGAACGACATGCTGCATTCCACATCGCTGTCCACGCTGACTACAGAATCGGCTACACGTTCAACCTGATCGCCGGCATAGATGCCTTCGTAATCAAGGCGTTTTTGAGCCGTGCGGACCGGATCAAGAGTCAGGGGTAATTTTACCTTTTGCATAGGGCGCGCATATTAACTTTGTAATGTCATAGAGTCAAAGAAAAAGGCAGCCTCAGGTTGCCTTTTGCCATTTATTCGCACACATTGCGGCGCATAGTTTAAGATGATGCTCTGCGAAGCGCTATATGTGGATGAAAAAATATGTCTGAACTTATCCTGGCGTCAACCTCTCCCTGGCGGCGCATGCTGCTGGAAAAACTGGGTCTGCCATTTGAATGTGCCGCGCCTGACGTTGACGAAACGCCGCTGCCGGAAGAATCCGCGCGTCAGCTTGTCGCCCGACTGGCACAGGCTAAAGCGCAAAGTCTGGCCACCCGCTATCCCCATCACCTTATTATAGGATCCGATCAGGTTTGCGTATTAGACGGTGCGATCACCGGCAAACCGCACACCGAGGAAAACGCCCGTAAGCAGCTGAGAAAAGCCAGCGGGACCATCGTCACTTTTTACACTGGTCTGGCGCTGTACAACTCCGCCACCGGCCATCTGCAAACCGAATGCGAGCCCTTTGACGTTCACTTTCGCCATCTCAGCGATAAAGAGATTGAACACTATGTGCGCAAAGAGAACCCGCTGCAGTGCGCCGGGAGTTTCAAGAGCGAGGGGTTAGGGATAACGTTGTTCGAAAGACTGGAAGGCCGCGACCCGAACACTCTGGTCGGTTTACCGTTAATCGCGTTGTGTCAGATGCTGCGTCGCGAGAATAATAATCCGCTGTTACGCTAAATCTAAAACGGCGGAAATTAATCCGCCGTTGTGCTTATTTGCTCTTGCGCAGCACCTGTAAGCAGTGCTTCAACTGGTTATCCAGCGGCGCCTCAACGCGCATCACCTCCCCGCTTCCCGGGTGGGTAAACTTCAGCGCCGCCGCGTGCAGGAACAGGCGGTTTAAGCCGGTACCGGAGAGCTGCTTGTCGAATTCGCGGTCGCCATAGCGATCGTCAAAAGCGATAGGATGGCCGGCATACTGGGTATGAACGCGGATCTGATGCGTCCGCCCGGTGACCGGACTGCAGCGCACCAGCGTGGCGAATTCGTAACGCTCTTCCACTTTAAAGCGCGTCTCTGACGGCTTGCCTTCCTGACTGACGCGGACGATCCGCTCCCCACTCTGCAGGATGTTCTTCAACAGCGGGGCCTGCACCACTTTGGTATGCGACTGCCACTGGCCGCGCACCAGCGCCAGGTAGTCTTTTTGCATACCTTTATCGCGCAGTTGCTCGTGCAGCGAGCGCAGCGCTGAGCGCTTCTTCGCTACCAGCAGTACACCGGAGGTATCCCGGTCGAGCCGATGCACCAGTTCAAGGAAACGTGCCTCCGGGCGCAGCGCGCGCAGCCCTTCGATCACGCCAAAGCTCAGGCCGCTGCCGCCGTGTACCGCAGTACCGGAAGGTTTGTTGAGCACCAGAATATGATCGTCTTCATAGAGGATCACCTCAGAGAGCGCCGCTACTTTCTGCAGATGCGGCGATACCGCCTCTTCTTCACGCTCCGCCACGCGCACCGGTGGGATACGGACTTCATCGCCTGCTTCCAGCTTATACTCTGGCTTCACGCGCTTTTTGTTTACCCGCACCTCGCCTTTACGCAGGATGCGATAAATCATGCTCTTCGGTACACCTTTCAATTGGGTACGCAAAAAGTTATCGATACGTTGCCCCGCTTCATCAGCAGCAATGGCAACCATTTTTACGGTTGGGGTCTCAGTTTTCATGGTGCGCGATTCTAAATAGCCGGACGCATTAGCGCCACTCATTTTTATATGCTTATATTTATCATTATCCTGTTTTCACGGTTTACCTGACCGCCATTTTGTTTGTTATTAGAACAATCTGTATGGGCAGGTGATAAAACTGTGAGTAACCGGGTGATAAAAGGTGAAAGTCAACTTGCTATAACAAGGTTAGCAATGGAATAATGAGACCGTTTTCCGTATTGCCTCTTGTTAGAACAAGACATTAGCGGAATGACCAATTTTGTCTGACCGATCGCCCACGCAGCAATGGCGTAAGACGTTGTGATCTTTCAGACAGTTAGCGGGCTGCGGGTTGCAGTCCTTACCGGTACAGGCTCTATGGATTTCTAGTCGCAGGAAGGCGTCAACTCCGGGACTCCCGGGAGCTCATCTGGATCCTCAGATCGAGGTGAGCAGGTTAAGCCATCACGCCTGCAACGCGAAAGACGACGAGTATAAATGGAATATTCTCTGGTGATACATCCCAGGCTGTTCCCCTGAATAATTGCGCTGTGTTTCCGTTTGAAACACAGGCGACCGACACTCTGCGCCTCTTAAGCGCGCGACAACCGTGAGGTTGGCGACGTGAACCAGACACGAGGCCATCGGTTTTCCCCCGGAAAGGCATTACTCTGCCCGCAGCTTAGTCGTCAATGTAAGAATAATGAGTAAGTTACGATGAAAAGAATGTTAATCAACGCAACTCAGCAGGAAGAGTTGCGCGTCGCCCTTGTTGATGGGCAGCGCCTGTACGACCTGGATATCGAAAGCCCCGGGCACGAACAGAAAAAAGCGAACATCTACAAAGGCAAGATCACCCGCATTGAACCCAGCCTTGAAGCCGCGTTTGTCGATTACGGCGCCGAGCGTCATGGTTTCCTCCCCCTCAAAGAAATCGCCCGCGAATACTTCCCCGCCAATTACAATGCGCATGGCCGTCCTAATATTAAAGACGTCCTGCGTGAAGGTCAGGAAGTTATCGTGCAGATTGATAAAGAAGAACGCGGCAACAAAGGCGCGGCGCTCACTACCTTTATCAGCCTGGCAGGCAGCTATCTGGTCCTGATGCCGAACAACCCGCGCGCCGGGGGAATTTCCCGTCGTATTGAGGGTGACGATCGCACCGAACTGAAAGAAGCGCTGGCGAGCCTTGAGCTGCCGGACGGCATGGGGCTTATCGTGCGCACCGCAGGCGTCGGCAAATCAGCCGAAGCGCTGCAGTGGGACCTGAGCTTCCGCCTGAAGCACTGGGAAGCCATCCAGAAAGCCGCTGAAAGCCGCCCTGCCCCGTTCCTGATCCACCAGGAAAGTAACGTCATTGTTCGTGCTTTCCGCGACTATCTGCGCCAGGACATCGGCGAAATCCTGATCGATAACCCGAAAGTGCTCGAGCTGGCCCGCCAGCATATCGCCGCGCTGGGTCGTCCGGATTTCAGCAGCAAAATCAAACTGTACACCGGTGAAATCCCGCTGTTCAGCCATTATCAGATTGAATCGCAAATTGAGTCCGCCTTCCAGCGTGAAGTGCGCCTGCCGTCCGGCGGGTCTATCGTTATCGACAGCACCGAAGCGCTGACCGCGATCGATATCAACTCCGCCCGCGCCACCCGCGGCGGCGATATCGAAGAGACGGCGTTTAATACCAACCTTGAAGCGGCTGATGAGATTGCCCGCCAGCTGCGTCTGCGCGACCTCGGCGGCCTGATCGTTATCGACTTCATCGATATGACGCCGGTTCGCCATCAGCGTGCGGTGGAAAACCGCCTGCGTGAAGCCGTTCGCCAGGACCGCGCGCGCATTCAAATCAGCCATATCTCCCGTTTTGGTCTGCTGGAGATGTCCCGTCAGCGCCTGAGCCCATCGCTGGGCGAGTCCAGCCATCACGTCTGCCCGCGCTGCTCCGGTACCGGTACCGTGCGTGACAACGAGTCGCTGTCGCTCTCTATTCTGCGTCTGATTGAAGAAGAAGCGCTGAAAGAGAACACCAAAGAAGTTCATGCCATCGTGCCGGTGCCGATCGCCTCTTATCTGCTGAACGAAAAACGTGCCGCGGTGAGCGCCATCGAATCCCGTCAGGGCGATGTACGCGTCATTATTGTGCCAAACGATGAAATGCAGACGCCGCATTACTCCGTTCTGCGCGTGCGTAAAGGTGAAGAAACCTCAACGCTGAGCTATCTGCTGCCGAAACTGCATGAAGAAGAGATGGCGCTGCCTGGCGAAGACGAACCGGCAGAGCGTAAACGTCCGGAACAGCCTGCTCTGGCCGCCTTTGTCATGCCTGACGCGCCGCCGGCCCCGATGCCGGAAGAGCCTGCTGCCGCGCCTGTCGCCGCAGCGGCACCGGTCGCGGCAGCCGCACCGGCACAGCCTGGATTGCTCTCTCGCTTCTTCAGCGCGCTGAAAAATATTTTCTCTGGCGCCGAAGAGACCAAACCGGCTGAAGTTCAGGTCGAAAAGAAAGCGGAAGAAAAACCGGAGCGTCAGCAGGAGCGCCGTAAACCGCGTACCAGCAACCGCCGCGATCGCAACGATCGTCGTGACAACCGCGATAATCGAGATAACCGCGACGCCCGGGCTGAGAATAACGAAGGCCGTGAGCCGCGCGAATCACGTGAAGAGAATCGTCGTAACCGTCGCGAAAAACAGCCACAGAACGTGGAAACCCGTGACGTTCGCCAGACCGCAGGCGACGACGCCGAGAAAGCGAAATCCCGTGACGAACAGCAGCCACGTCGCGAACGCACTCGCCGCCGCAATGACGACAAACGTCAGGCGCAGCAGGAAGCCAAAGCGCAAACTCGCGAAGAGCCAGTTGCGCAGGAGACAGAGCAGGAAGAACGTGTGCAGACCCTGCCGCGTCGTAAACCGCGCCAGCTGGCCCAGAAAGTGCGCATTGAGTCGGCCGTTGCTGAACAGGCTGTCGAGAGCGTGCCAGAAGCCGTTGTGGCTGAAGTGGTCGCTCCGCGCAGCGAGCCGGTGAAAGCCGAACTGCCAGCGGTAGTGGAAAACGTGGCTGACCACGACGAAAATGGCGAATCCCGTGAAGCTAACGGTATGCCGCGTCGTTCACGTCGCTCCCCGCGTCATCTGCGCGTAAGCGGTCAGCGTCGTCGTCGCTATCGTGACGAACGCTATCCGACGCAGTCGCCGATGCCGCTGACCGTCGCCTGTGCATCGCCGGAAATGGCTTCTGGTAAAGTCTGGATCCGTTACCCGGTGGTCCGTCCGCAGGATCAGCAACCGGAAGAGGTTCAGGACACCAGCGTCGCGGAAACCGTGGCGGCCCCGGTTGCCGCCGTTGAAACCGTTACCGCTGCGCCAGTGACCGTCGAACCGAACACCATGGAGCCGGTAACCGCTGAGCCAGTGGTTGTCGAGCCGGTCGTCGCCGCCGAACCGGTGGTGGTTGATACTGCGGACGTTGTCGAGCCAGCAGCCGTCGAGCCAGCGCTGCAGGAGCCGGTGACCGAAGCCCCGGTGGTGGAAGAGCCTGTGGCCATCGCGCCAGTGACGATCGACGCCGAACCGGTAACGGTCGAACCTGAAGTGGTGCAAACGGCGCCGGTAGTTGAAGCGCCAGTGGTTGAAGCGCCAGTCGACGTCATCGCGCCGGCGGCAAAAACCGTCGTGGAAGCGCCGGTCGTCGACACAGCACCTGTCGAGCCGGTAAAAGCCGAAGCCCCGGTGAGTCAGCCGGTTGTCGTGGCGAGTCATCGCCATGCCACTGCGCCGATGACCCGCGCGCCAGCGCCGGACTACGTTCCGGAAGCGCCGCGCCACAGCAGCTGGGTGCGCCCGCCGTTCGCCTTTGACGGTAAAGGCGCCGCCGGTGGTCATAGCGCGACCCATACCGCGACCGCTGAACCGACCCGGCCACAGCCCGTCGAGTAAGCGTGCTCCATAAAAAACCGGCCTCTGGCCGGTTTTTTTTATGCGCTTTGCGGAGGCTGCATCCCGGCGAGGTCCGGCATGATCTCCCGCATCAGATCGAGGAATTTACGCAGTCGGGTTGGGTAATAGCGCGCCCAGGGGTAAACCAGATGCACCGGTAGCGAGGCGGGGCGCCACTGCGGGAATAGCTCTGTCAACCTTCCGGCGGCGAGATCCTCCGTCACCGCCCAGCTGGACACCATCGCCACCCCCAGCCCTGCCAACGCGGTATTGCGCGCGACGTACAGGCTGTCAGTGCTCAGACAGGGCGTTATCGCCGTGGAGACAATTTGCCCACTTTTCTGATGCCGGAGTCTCACCTCATGCTGATAAAAGGTGTTGATGGCGATCCACGGCAGAGCGGATAAATCATCCAGCGTGGATAAGGGCGGGAACTTCGCCAGCAGTTCCGGGGAAGCCACCACGCAGCGCGGCACTTCCGCCAACAGCACGGATACCGTGGCTGGATCCACCTCCGCACCCACGCGGATGGCGCAGTCGATATTATCGCTGAGAAAGTCGACGGTATTATCGTTCAGCATCCACTCTACCGACAGCTGCGGATGACGCTGCAGAAATGCCACCAGCGGTTCCAGCAGTTGCTGCTGGCCAAAAGCGTGGGGCGCCCGGACCCGCAGCACGCCCACCGGCCGATCGTCGGCAATACGCAGGTCATCCTCCAGCGCCAGCCAGGCATCCACCACCTGACGGGCGTGACGATAACAGCGTTCACCATCGTCAGTGAGCTTCATCGCATGGGTGGTACGCAGGATAAGCTTCACCCCCAGCAGACTTTCAAGGGACTGCAGACGGCGGCTGACGGTCGCCTGGGTGGTATCCATCTGCCCCGCGGCGGCGGAGAGTGAACCGGCCTCTATAATACGAATATAGGTGCGCATCAGCTCAATGCGGTCTATACGCTCCTGTCTTTTCATTTTTCTTTTGCCTATACGTGCTACGTATAACCGTTTTACCACCAGCCTGGCTACCGCACCAGCCGCATTCAGGGAAAAATAGCGCCATCGCATCTAAGAGGTATTGATCATGACACCGACTTCCCTTTCCACCCGCGACGCGGGCTGGATTATCTTCATTCTCGCGCTCGGCGCTGGCTTTAGCGTCGCCTCGATTTACTACGCGCAACCGCTGCTGCCGCTGATGGGCGCTAACCTTCATCTGACGGTGGAAGGAATGGGTCTGGTCCCTACCCTGACGCAGGCCGGCTACGCGCTCGGCATTCTGTTCCTGCTTCCCCTCGGTGACCGCCACGACCGCCGCCGGCTGATTCTGGTGAAAAGCGCGCTACTGGCGATCCTGCTGCTCCTGTGCAGCCTCACCGGCCAGCTCAGTTCCCTGCTGGTTGTCAGTCTGTTGATCGGTATGGCGGCGACCATGGCGCAGGATATCGTCCCGGCGGCAGCGATCCTCGCCCCCGCGGGCAAGCAGGGAAAAATGGTGGGCACGGTGATGACCGGGCTGCTGCTGGGGATCCTGCTCTCACGGACGGTCAGCGGCGTGGTGGGCGCCGTATTCGGCTGGCGGGTGATGTATCAGGCAGCGGCAGTCAGCGTTGCACTGATTGGCCTGGTGATGTGGCGGGTCCTGCCGCGTTTCGCCATTCACTCGACGCTAAGTTATCCGCAGCTGATGGCCTCGATGGCGCATCTGTGGCGCCGTTACCCGGCGTTACGCCGCGCTGCGCTGGCTCAGGGCGCGCTCTCCATCGCCTTTAGCGCTTTCTGGTCGACGCTGGCGGTGATGCTTTCCGAACACTATCACATGGGAAGCGCGGTGGCCGGGGGGTTTGGCATCGCCGGGGCCGCCGGGGCGCTGGCCGCACCGCTGGCTGGTGGGCTGGCCGATAAGTTTGGCGCAGGTAAAGTCACTCAGATGGGCGCGGCGCTGGTCACCCTCTCCTTCGCCCTGATGTTTATGCTGCCACTGCTGCCTCTGCATGGCCAGCTGGCGCTGATTGCCCTGTCGGCTATTGGCTTCGACCTTGGTCTGCAGTCAAGCCTGGTGGCGCATCAGAACCTGGTTTATGGCCTGGAGCCGCAGGCCCGTGGACGTCTGAACGCCCTGCTGTTTACCGTGGTCTTTATCGGTATGTCGCTGGGGTCGGTGCTGGGCAGCAAGCTGTACGTGCTGGCCGGCTGGAACGGGGTAATCACGCTGGCCGTCGTCAGTGGGGCAATCGCCCTGGCGATCCGCCTGCTGGAGAATGCCCGTATCGTCGCTGCCGAACGCAGCACGTCATAATTAAACCCGCGTCGCCTCAGGCGACGCGGGTTTAATTTTTCCCGCATAATCGCTTACGCCGTGCGGCGAGCAAACTCTTTGACGCGGAAGCCCAGCACCAGCAGCGTGGCGAAATAAGCCACCACGCCGGCGACCACCACTACCAGCAGGCGCATCAGACGGAACGGCATCGTCCCCTGCGACCATTCCGGCATGATATGCATGACGCCCAGCAGCGCTGCGGCCATCACCACCACCGCCGCAATCAGGCGCAGCAGGAAAGTCAGCCAGCCGGGCTGTGGGGTGAAAATTTTCTGTTTACGCAGTTGCCAGTAGAGCAGCGCGGCATTCAGGCAAGCCGCCAGCCCGATGGACAGCGACAGGCCCGCGTGTTTGAGCGGGCCGATAAACGCCAGGTTCATCACCTGGGTCATAATCAGGGTGACAATGGCGATCTTGACCGGCGTTTTGATGTCCTGACGGGAATAGAAGCCCGGCGCCAGCACTTTCACTACGATAAGCCCCATCAGCCCCACGGAGTAGGCCACCAGCGCGCGCTGAGTCATCGCCGCATCAAAGGCGCTGAATTTCCCATACTGGAACAGGGCCACGGTCAGCGGTTTGGCGAGGATCCCCAGCGCCACTGCGCTCGGCAGCGCCAGCAGGAAGCAAAGGCGCAGGCCCCAGTCCATCAGGCGGCAATATTCGTCATGGTTACCGCTGGCGAAGCTTTTCGACAACGACGGCAACAGGATGGTGCCAAGCGCCACCCCCAGCACGCCGGATGGAAACTCCATCAGACGGTCGGCATAGTACATCCAAGACACCGAACCAGACACGAGGAACGAGGCAAAGATGGTATTGATGATAAGCGAGATCTGGCTTACCGACACACCAAGGATCGCCGGCCCCATCTGCTTCACCACCCGCATCGCGCCGGCATCTTTCAGATTAATGCGCGGCAGAACCAGCATGCCAATTTTCTTCAGGTGCGGCAGCTGGTAGGCCAGCTGCAGCACGCCGCCGACCGTCACCGCCCAGGCCAGAGCCAGCACCGGCGGATGGAAGTACGGCGCAGCAAACAGTGCGAAGCTAATCATGCTGACGTTAAGAAACGTCGGGGCAAAGGCCGGCACCGAGAAACGGTTCCAGGTATTGAGGATCGCCCCCACCAGCGAGGCCAGGGAAATCAGTAAAATATAGGGGAAGGTAATGCGCAACAGCTGGGTGGTCAGCGCAAATTTATCGGCGGTATCGGCAAACCCGGGGGCGGTGATGGTGATCACCCACGGAGCCGCCAGCATCCCGATAACGGTAACGATCGCCAGGGCCAGGGTCAACAATCCGGAGACGTAAGAGACAAACACCCGGGTGGCATCTTCGCCCTGCTTGCTTTTATATTCGGCAAGGATTGGCACAAATGCCTGTGAGAAAGCGCCTTCGGCAAAAATACGCCGCAACAGATTAGGCAGTTTGAAGGCGACAAAAAAGGCATCGGTCGCCATCCCGGCGCCAAAAATGCGCGCCACAATCGCATCGCGGGCAAAGCCCAGCACGCGCGAAAACATGGTCATCGAACTGACTGCCGCCAGTGATTTTAAAAGGTTCATTACGCTGTTATTCCAAACCCTGGAGTAAAACGCCCGCAAATGCGGGCGCTGGAAAGTGGCGATAGTCTACCGGGTTCAACATGAATTACTACTGTCAGTTGTTACAACGGATTATTCACTAATGGCGTCGCGCCAGAGTTTATCGACCACCCGCTGAGCTAACAGCGCCTGTTCGCCTGCGGTTTCAGGAACCGTCTGATTTTGCACGCATTCGATAAAATGGCGCGCGCAGCCGACAAAGCCGCGCTGCTCAAGGGTGGTTTGCCAGCCGGCGACCGGGCGCTGAACCACGCCATGACCACACTCCTCCTGCCATTCGCGCATCTCGCTCACCGCATATAACCCGCCATCCGTAACCGCCTGCACCCACTCACGCTGGCTGCCAGCGCGGCGATGCATACTGGTGGTGACCTGCAGCCTGGGTGAACTAAACTGGTGTTCGGCATAGAGCATTTCGCCCTGAGGGGTGATCTGCAACGCGCCACCGCGCAGGCGCGCCTGGCCGTCGGCCAGCCACAGCGCGGTATCCACTACGTGCAAATAGTCATCGAGCAACGTAAAGCGCAAATCGTTGCCCACGCTATCACTCCGGTGCTTATCCATCCGCAGCGACGCCGCCTCGCCCAGCCGTCCCTTTAGCTCACGATAAAGCGGCGCAAAGCGGCGATTGAACCCGACCATCAGCGTCAGATGACGCCGCGCCGCCAGCTCGACCAGCGCCTCTGCCTCGCTTAGCTTGTCCGCCAGCGGTTTATCGACACAAACATGAACTCCGGCATTCAGCAAGTGATTCACTACTTCATAATGTGAAGCCGTCGAAGTATGAACAAAAACCGCATCGCACTGCGCCGCCAGGGCATCCAGCGAATCGGCATACGGGATGCGCCAGGTTTCACAGACGCGCAGCGCCTTCTCTCTTCCCGGCGACCAGGCCGCCTGCAGCGTCCAGTTTTCCGCCGCCCCCAGCACCGGCAACCACGCTTTCTGCGCGATGCCGCCTAAGCCAACCACCCCGATGCGCAATTTGGTGCCCACATTTAATCTCCCAGATGGTGTAACAGAGAGTCGAGGCGCGCTTTTAACTCCGCCACCTCACCTTCCAGTGCTTCAACCCGGGCACGCAGATCGTCATCACCTTCCAGCGGCGCGAGTGCTTCCACCGTGGTGATCAGCGTGTCCATATCATCGCAAAACAGATGCATATAACGGCTTTCCCGTTTCCCCGGTTCCCGTGGCAGGCGGGCAACAAAAGGACCATCCTCGCGCGTCGCTAGCCCTTCCAGCACGCTTTCCACTTCCGCCATATCGCTGAACTCATGCATCCGCTGCGCGCGGCTACGGAGTTCACCCGGCGTCTGGGCGCCGCGTAGCAGTAGCGTCGTCACCACCGCTACTTCGCCGGCGCTGAGTTTCAGATCGCCAAATTCAGAGTTGCAAAAACGCTGCTCATACTTGGTCACTCGATTGCCGAATCCGCTTACCGTACGCAAATAGTGGCGCTTCACCAGGGTATCCAGCAGCGACTGGACCTCACCTTCGCTCAGGGACATCACCGGTTCGCGGTTGCTTTTCTGATTGCAGGCGGTGACCACAGCGTTCACCGACAGCGGATACTGTTCGGGCGTGGTGACCTGCTTTTCCAGCAAACAACCAATGACGCGCGCTTCATGCGCGGTTAATTGATATTTCATCCTCTCTCCTTAGCGCCCTGCTGACCAGTCTGACGTCGTTAACGCCGTTAACACATGGTCACGCCACTGCCCGTCAATCAGCAGATAATCTTTGGCGTAACCCTCCTTTTCGAACCCCAAGCGCGCCAGCAGCGCGCCGCTGCGCTGATTATGCGGCATATAGTTGGCCATGATGCGATGAATATGCTGCGTGCGCTGCATATAGCGAATTGCCGTGGTCAGCGCTTCAAACATCAGCCCCTGCCCCTGCCACTTCTCGCCAATGGAGTAGCCGAGATAGCAGGCATGAAATGACCCGCGCACCACGTTGGAGAAGTTCGCCACGCCGACGATCTCTTTTTCTTCTGGATCGAGCAGCGCGAAATAGAATGCTGAACCCTGCTTATGGAATTCGGCAATCATTGACAGGCGCGCCTGCCATCCGGAAGGATAGCAGTGGCTGTCGTCACGTACCGGCTCCCACGGTTTTAAGAACGCTTTATTCTCGGCGTAATAATCGGCCAGACGCCAGGCGTCACGATCGTGAACCAGGCGCACCACCAGCCGGTCCGTCGTCAAACGCACCTTCGGCACGTTACTGCGATAGCCAAACATTTCCTCTTCAGTCCCCCTGACTTGAATCTTGCTTTCATCACTATACCTGTCCTGCGCGGCGGTGTGAAAACAGCAACATACCATTTTCTGCGCCATCTCCTCTTTTCGATGAATAGCCTCAATCGAACTTGCATTTTGATAAAAAAATATTGTCGCAAGGGCGCTGGGAAAAGCAGCAGATTGCCCGCAGAATATCTTCGCTTATCTCTCTTTTTCCCTGGAGGGGAAATGTCCCGCGTATCGCAGGCAAGGAGCCTGGGTAAATATTTCCTGTTAGTCGATAACATGCTGGTGGTGCTGGGCTTTTTTGTCGTCTTTCCGCTGATATCCATCCGCTTTGTCGATCAGATGGGCTGGGCGGCGCTGATGGTCGGCATTGCGCTTGGCCTGCGCCAGCTGGTGCAGCAGGGATTAGGTATCTTTGGCGGCGCCATCGCCGACCGCTTCGGCGCAAAACCGATGATCGTCACTGGCATGTTGATGCGTGCTGGCGGCTTCGCGGCGATGGCCGTCGCGCATGAGCCGTGGGTGCTCTGGCTCTCCTGTATTTTGTCCGGGCTGGGCGGCACGTTGTTCGATCCGCCACGAGCCGCCCTGGTGGTCAAGCTGGTGCGCCCGCATCAGCGCGGTCGCTTTTTCTCCATTCTGATGATGCAGGATAGCGCCGGGGCAGTAATTGGCGCCCTGTTGGGCAGCTGGCTGCTGCAATATGATTTCCGTCTGGTGTGCAGCGCCGGCGCCGCGCTGTTTATCGCCTGCGCGGTGTTTAATGCCTGGTATCTACCGGCATGGAAGCTGTCTACGGTGAAAACGCCGGTGCGGGAAGGGCTGGGGCGGGTGCTGCGGGACAAGCGCTTCGTCACCTATGTCCTGACGTTAACGGGTTATTATATGCTGGCGGTGCAGGTGATGCTGATGCTGCCGATCATGGTGAATGACATCGCCGGCTCGCCGACCGCCGTGAAGTGGATGTACGCCATCGAAGCCACCATTTCACTCACCCTGCTCTACCCCATCGCTCGGTGGAGCGAAAAACGCTTCCGCCTTGAGCACCGGCTGATGGCCGGTCTGCTGGTGATGACCCTGGCCATGCTCCCCATCGGGATGACCAGCAGTTTGCAGCAGCTGTTTACCCTGATTTGCCTGTTTTACATCGGCTCCATCATTGCCGAACCTGCCCGCGAGACGCTGGGCGCTTCGCTGGCGGACGCCCGTGCACGTGGCAGCTATATGGGTTTCAGCCGTCTGGGCCTCGCCTTCGGCGGCGCGCTGGGTTACGCAGGCGGTGGCTGGCTGTTTGATGCCGGGAAAGCCGTGGGCCAGCCCGAACTGCCGTGGCTAATGCTGGGTGTCATTGGGTTTATCACCTTCCTGGCACTATGGTGGCAGTTTAGTCCAAAACGCTCTGCCTCCGGCATGCTGGAGCCGCGTACCTGAAGGTATACCCGAGCTTTCAGCCTATTCTGCTGGCATCAAGGGTGCTGACAGGTCATGATGCTTTGTGTCAGGATGAATGAAGGTATGAGCTTGAGGAACCCCATGAAAAAGATTTTGATCGCCGCCGCGCTGATTGTCAGCGGCCTGCTGAGCGGCTGTAATCAGCTGACCCAATACACGGTAAGCGAGCAGGAGATTAACCAGGCCCTGCAGAAGCGAAACCATTTCGCCAAAGATATTGGTCTGAAAGGCGTTGCCGACGCCCATATCGAACTGCAGAACCTGACCAGCGCTATCGGGCGCGAGGAGCCGGGCAAAGTCACCCTGAGCGGGATCGCCAACGTCGATCTTAACTCCCTGTTCGGCACGCAGAAAGCGACGATCGATCTGAAGCTCAAAGCGCTGCCAACCTTTGACCGAGAGAAAGGCGCCATCTTCCTGCAGGAAATGGAAGTGGTCGATGCCAAAGTGGCGCCGGAGAAGCTGCAGTCGGTTATTCAGGCCCTGCTCCCCTACCTGAATCAGTCTCTGCGCAGCTACTTCAGCCAGCAGCCGGCTTATGTCCTGCGTGAGGACGCCAGCACCGGCGAAGCGCTGGCGAAGAAATACGCCAAAGGTATAGAGGTGAAGCCAGGCGAGATTGTCATCCCCTTTACCAATTAATCTCCAGGGCGCTACGGCGCCCTGAATTTTTTACGGAAATGAGTGCAAAGGAAAACGTTTACGCTTATCCTTAGTGCCCGGCAAAAAACAGCCCTGATGACTGAACCTATTAGCCGGAGCCTTCCATGACAGCACAATCCCAGGTATTGAAAATCCGCCGCCCAGACGACTGGCATATCCATCTGCGCGATGACGATATGCTGAAAACCGTCGTGCCTTATACCAGTGAGTTTTATGGCCGGGCGATCGTGATGCCGAATCTGGTGCCGCCTGTCACCACCGTCGCGGCGGCTATCGCTTACCGCCAGCGCATTATGGACGCCGTGCCGGCCGGGCATGATTTTACCCCGCTGATGACCTGCTATCTGACAGACTCCCTCGACCCAGCGGAGCTGGAACGCGGCTTTAACGAAGGGGTTTTCACCGCCGCCAAGCTCTACCCGGCCAATGCCACCACTAACTCCAGCCACGGCGTCACCAGCACCGACGCCATTATGCCAGTGCTGGAGCGGATGGAAAAACTGGGGATGCCGTTGCTCGTTCACGGCGAAGTCACTCACGCCGAGATTGATATTTTCGATCGTGAAGCGCGCTTTATTGAGACGGTGATGGAGCCCCTGCGCCAGCGCCTGCCCGGCCTGAAAGTGGTTTTTGAACATATCACCACCAAAGACGCCGCCGAGTACGTGCGTGACGGTAATGAACTGCTGGCTGCTACCATCACCCCGCAGCATCTGATGTTCAACCGCAACCATATGCTGGTGGGCGGCATTCGCCCTCACCTGTACTGTCTGCCGGTACTTAAACGCAATATTCATCAGCAGGCTCTGCGGGAGCTGGTCGCCAGCGGCTTCAGCCGCGCCTTCCTCGGCACCGACTCCGCACCGCACGCCCGCCACCGTAAGGAAGCCAGCTGTGGCTGCGCCGGCTGCTTTAACGCCCCGACCGCCCTCGGCAGCTACGCCACCGTGTTTGAAGAAATGAACGCTCTGCAGCACTTTGAGGCTTTCTGCTCGCTGAACGGCCCGCGCTTCTACGGTCTGCCGGTCAATGAGAGCTACGTTGAACTGGTGCGTGAAGAGACGACCGTTGTGGACAGCATTGCCCTGCCTAATGACACCCTGGTGCCCTTCCTGGCGGGTGAAACCGTTCGCTGGACCGTGAAGAAATAAAAACGCAGCCCCCTGTTGTCAACGCTAACCGGATACTGTATAAATAACCAGTATCGAACGCAGGGGGCAATTATGCGCATTGAAGTGTCTATCGCCAAAACGACCGCCTTACCTAACGGCGCGCTGGAAGCGCTGAATAACGAACTCTCTCGCCGTATCGCCGAGCAATTCCCGGCCATCGATAGCCAGGTGAGCGTCCGCTACGCCAGCGGCAATCAGCTCTCGGTGTTTGGCGCCCTGAAAGAAGACAAAGACCGGATAAGCGAAATCCTGCAGGAAACATGGGAAAGCGCGGACGACTGGTTTGTCCACGATCTCTCCTGAAGCATGGCGGGATCCAGTTACTCTGGTTTGCTCCCTCATTGTGCTTTTTTTGCCGGGTCGCCCCGGCTTTTTTTATCCCCTCTTCTGTTCAGAATAGTCCTGATTATTCTGCTCAATATCGACTAAAGTGGCCATTTTACGCGCTTATCTTGAGTAAAAAAGCGGCAAAAGAAGAAAATCATGCTGCCTTTCATTTAATTTCTCGAGTTTATTCTTGATCCCTGATATAATTAACTTGCTTCAAAAAATATGCATTAAACCTCGAGAATTGTTGTCTTTTAACATATGAATAAGGGGTTATGATGGAAAAAAATAATGAAGTCATTCAGACCCATCCCCTCGTTGGATGGGACATCAGCACCGTTGATAGCTACGATGCGCTGATGTTGCGCCTGCACTACCAGAACCCCACTCAAGAAAACAGTAATGATGCTGAGATCGGCCAGACGCTATGGCTAACGACGGACGTCGCACGTCAGTTTATTTCAATCCTGGAAGCAGGTATTGCGAAGATTGAATCTGGCGAATACCAAGAAAACGAGTACCGCAGGCATTAACGCGGCGCACGGAATGACTTAAATATAATCTTAACAGGCACCTGCGGGTGCCTGAATTATTTTCGGGCTTGTATAAGCGCAGGGAGTTAATTACCCTGCTAACAAGGCAATTACCCGGAACTCACCATGCAATACGATCTTATTATTATCGGCAGTGGCTCTGTCGGTGCTGCTGCGGGCTATTATGCGCGTCGTGCCGGACTCAATGTTTTGATGACCGATGCCCATCAACCGCCCCATCAGGAAGGCAGCCATCACGGTAGCAGCCGTCTTATCCGTCACGCCTATGGAGAAGGTGAAAAATATGTTCCGCTGGTGCTGCGTGCCCAGCAGCTATGGGATGAACTGGCTGAGATCAGTGGCGAACCTGTTTTCGAACGTACCGGCGTCATTAACCTTGGCCCTGCCAGTTCCGCTTTCCTCGCCAACGTCGCCGCCAGTGCCCGAGCTTTCCAGCTTGAGGTAGAAGAGCTGGATGCGCAGGCCGTGATGCAGCGCTGGCCGGAGATACGCCTTCCCGATGACTATCGGGCAATTTTCGAACCCGCATCAGGCGTACTGCGCAGCGAACTGGCTGTCGAAACCTGGATCCGTCTGGCTCGGGAAGCCGGTTGCGCGCAGTTGTTCAACTGTCCAGTCTCGGCCATTCATCACCATGAGGACGGCATCACCATTGATACCCTCGACGGTGAATATCATGGTAAAAAACTGCTGATCAGCGCCGGCACCTGGGTCACCCGCCTGCTTCCGGACCTGCCCATCCAGCCGGTACGCAAGGTCTTCGCCTGGTACCAGGCCGATGGCCGTTACAGCAGCAAGAATCATTTCCCGGCATTTACCGGCGAGCTGCCCAACGGCGATCAATATTACGGTTTCCCGGCGGAAGATAACGAGCTGAAGATCGGTAAGCATAATGGCGGGCAGCCTGTCTCCACGCCGCAGGAGCGGGTGGCGTTTGGCGCCGTCGCCAGCGATGGTTCCGAATCCTTTCCGTTTTTGCGTAACGTCCTGCCGGGCATCGGCGGCTGCCTACACGGCGCCTCCTGTACCTACGACAATACCGTCGATGAGGACTTTATCATCGATACGCTCCCCGGCAGACCTGACACACTGCTAATCACCGGACTGAGCGGTCACGGCTTTAAGTTTGCGCCGGTGCTGGGGGAAATTGCCAGTCAGTTTGCCCAGGGACAGGCGTCGACCTTTAACCTGGCGCCTTTCTCGCTGGCGCGCTTTAGCGCATAATGGAATGCGGCACACTTGCCGCCGGGAAAAAACGGCCTCTGTCGAGGCCGTTAGTCATTGAGAAAGGTTATGCGTCGCCTGTTTAATATGCTGGTCAACAACGTGCGCGAGCACTTTATGATCTACCTTGCGCTCTGGCTGCTGCTGGCGATCATCGATCTCGTCTGGTTATGGTTTTTCTGACGGCTCCGGCTCGGGGATCCCGAGTTTGGTGTTCAGTCGGCCACGCGATTTGTTAAAGATTTTATTGCCGTTTTCGCGTCCGGCGCGCAGCTGGCGCTGCTCCTCTTCCGGCAGCTTATGCTCTTCCATACAGGCTTCACTACAGCAGCCGGCAAACTTCTCAGCGCAGCTCGGGCACTGAATAAACAGCAGATGGCAGCCATCATTCAGACAATTGGTATGGGTGTCGCAGGGCGCGCCACATTGATGACAATGCGCGATGACGTCATCGGAGATCCGCTCGCCCATCCGCTCATCAAAGACAAAGTTTTTGCCAATGAAACGGACCGGCAGCCCTTGTTCACGGGCGCGGCGGGCGTACTCAATGATGCCACCCTCGATGTGCCAGACCTTATTGAAACCATTGTGCTTCATCCAGGCGCTGGCTTTTTCACAGCGAATTCCGCCGGTGCAATACATGACAATTTTCTTGTCTTTATGGTCCTGCATCATGTCAACAGCTTTCGGCAGCTGGTCGCGGAAGGTGTCTGCCGGGATCTCCAGCGCGTTTTCGAAATGACCCACCTCATATTCATAGTGGTTGCGCATGTCGATAAACACCGCGTCCGGATCGTCAAGCATCGCGTTGACTTCAGCCGCCTTCAGATATTCCCCCACATTGGAGGCGTCGAAGGACGGATCGTCGATGCCATCAGCGACGATGCGGTCACGCACTTTCAGGCGCAGTACCCAGAAAGATTTCCCATCGTCCTCCAGGGCGATATTGAAACGCAGCCCCGCCAGCGCCGGGTCGAAGCCATAGAGAAATTCACGTAACGCTTCAACGTTGCTTTCCGGCACGCTAATCTGGGCGTTAATACCTTCCCGAGCCAGATAAATACGGCCAAAAACCTTCAACTGCGTTAAGCCAATCCACAGGGCATCGCGGGTCGCCTGCGGGTCGACGATGGTGAAATATTTATAGAACGAGATCGTCGTGCGCGGCTCGGTCTCAGCCAGCATTTGCGCCTTTAACGTCTCATTTGAAATGCGGTTGTGTAACACTGGCATGGTGTACCTGCTCGACATAGAAATGAGGAAATAAACGGCGGGCATGATATAGCAAAGCCAATTAATTTACATCCCTACATTTTACGCTACATTTCTCTCACTCGGCTGCGCCTCACTTAACAAAACCGATGCCCGCTCAGCGCCTTTGGCTGGGCGGTAAAAAAATGCGATAATATAAGACGTTGCTCACTGATACGGGTATGAAATGACTCATTTGCCTAAATTTTCTACGGCGCTGCTGCATCCGCGCTATTGGCTGCTGTGGCTGGGTATCGGCCTGCTGTGGCTGGTTGTCCAACTGCCCTACCCGCTAATCTATCGCCTGGGGAACGCCATCGGCCGGCTGGCCATGCGCTTTATGAAGCGCCGGGCAAAGATCGCCTATCGCAACCTTGAGCTCTGCTTCCCGGAGAAAAGCGAGCAGGAACGCCACCGGATGGTGGTGATGAACTTTGAATCGGTGGGCATGGGACTGATGGAGACGGGGATGGCCTGGTTCTGGCCGGTTCGTCGTATCGCCCGCTGGACCGACACCATCGGCTTTGAGCATATCCGAGATGTGCAGGCGCAGCAGCGCGGTATTCTGCTGATCGGTATTCATTTCCTGACCCTCGAAATGGGTGCGCGAATGTTCGGTATGAACGAGCCGGGAATTGGCGTCTATCGCCCCAACGACAACCCGGTGATCGACTGGCTGCAGACCTGGGGCCGCTTGCGGTCTAACAAGGATATGATTGACCGTAAGGACCTGAAAGGGATGATCCGGGCACTGAAAAAAGGTGAAGTGGTGTGGTACGCACCGGATCACGATTATGGTCCAACCGCCAGCGTCTTTGCTCCGCTGTTTGCCGTTGACCAGGCAGCAACCACCTCCGGTACCTGGATGCTGGCGAAAATGTCTAAAGCCTGCATCGTCCCCTTCGTCCCGCGACGCAAACCGAACGGTAAAGGTTATGAATTGATTATCCTGCCGCCGGAGTGTTCCCCACCGCTGGATGACGCGGAAACCACCGCCGCCTGGATGAATAAGATTGTCGAGCAGTGTATCTTGATGGCCCCGGAACAGTATATGTGGCTCCATCGTCGCTTCAAAACCCGCCCCGAAGGCATGCCCTCCCGCTATTGATCCCCTTTCCCGGCCGCGCATGTGGCCGGGAATGCGCCTGTCGCTCATGCTTTACGCTCTCCTTTAGCTTTAAAAGCTCTCCTCCATTGCGGCATCTATTTCTCAGGCGCATAATTAGCATGCTCATATTTTCTCTTAATTTGACCTGCCGCGCAGGCCAGTGGAACCCTATGTCGTCTGCTGAAACCCCCATTAACTGGAAACAAAACCTGACCGTGACCTGGCTTGGCTGCTTTTTAACGGGCGCCGCCTTCAGCCTGGTCATGCCCTTTCTGCCACTCTACGTCGAACAACTCGGCGTTACCGGGCATAGCGCCCTGAACATGTGGTCCGGGCTGGTCTTTAGTATTACCTTTCTTTTCTCCGCCATCGCCTCGCCATTCTGGGGCGGTCTTGCTGACCGCAAGGGGAGAAAAATCATGCTGCTGCGTTCCGCCCTCGGTATGGCCATTGTGATGATGCTGATGGGAATGGCGCAAAATATCTGGCAATTTTTGCTGCTGCGCGCTTTGCTCGGCCTGCTGGGTGGTTTTATTCCTAACGCCAATGCTCTGATTGCCACGCAGATCCCGCGCCATAAAAGCGGCTGGGCGCTGGGGACGCTGTCGACTGGTGCGGTGAGCGGCGCCCTGCTCGGTCCGTTGGCAGGCGGTTTTCTGGCCGACCACTGGGGACTGCGTACCGTCTTTTTTATGACTGCGGCGGTGCTGTTTATTTGCTTCCTGTTCACTCTATTCTTAATTCGCGAAAATTTTGCCCCGATCGCTAAAAAAGAGATGCTCAGTGCCAGAGATGTTTTTTCCTCGCTACAAAACCCCAAACTGGTGCTCAGCCTGTTTGTCACCTCACTGATCATTCAGGTGGCCACCGGCTCGATCGCGCCGATCCTGACGCTTTACGTACGCGACCTTGCCGGCAACGTCAGTAACATCGCCTTTATCAGCGGGATGATCGCCTCGGTGCCGGGGATTGCCGCGCTGATGAGCGCCCCGCGGCTGGGCAAACTGGGGGATCGTATCGGGCCGGAAAAAATCCTCATCGTGGCGCTGATTATCTCAGTGCTGTTGTTGATCCCGATGTCATTTGTTCATACTCCGCTGCAGTTAGGCATCCTGCGCTTCCTGCTCGGTGCGGCGGACGGTGCGCTGCTGCCAGCGGTGCAAACCCTGCTGGTGTATAACTCCACCAGCCAGATCTCCGGGCGGATCTTCAGCTATAACCAGTCGTTCCGCGATATTGGCAACGTCACCGGACCACTAATTGGCGCGTCAGTTTCCGCTAACTATGGCTTCCGTGCCGTGTTCCTGGTCACCGCAGGGGTGGTGCTGTTTAACGCCATTTATTCAACCCTCAGCCTGCGCCGGCCTGCCACGGATACCTCGCATTCAGTAAATTAACGTCCAGAGGGGCTCTGCCCCTTGACGCCGTGCTAACTGCCTTCTATAGATTGAATCGTGTTCAATTCATATTCTTCTCAGGAGATTCGCTATGCCAAAGGATTCGATGTTCTATGCCACGCTCGAAGAAGCTATTGATGCAGCACGTGAAGAATTTCTCGCCAACAACCCTGACAGCGATGAAGAGAGCGCCAACGTTGAGCAGCTCAATATTCAAAAGTATGTGCTGCAGGATGGCGATATCGCCTGGCAAGCCGAATTTTTTGCTGATGAAGATGAACAAGGCGAATGCCTCCCGATGCTCAGCGGCGAAGCCGCACAGAGTGTTTTCGACGGGGATTATGATGAGATAGAGCTGCGCCAGGAGTGGCTGGAGGAAAATACACTCCATGAATGGGATGAAGGTGAATTCCAGCTCGAACCCTCGCTGGACACCGAAGAGGGGCAGACGGCAGCCGACGAGTGGGACGAGCGTTAATCAGTTATAGGGGCCGTGGCTGGCGTCCAGCGGCAGCAGAAGCGTATCAAAGACCAGGGAGAACGGCAGGTCCAGAATGGTGAGATAGCGCCATGCCGAATCGCGAACATCCCACTGCACGCCCGGGTAATATTGATTGCCATGCCCCTGCCCGGGCACTGTTCGACTGATAATGCTGCCGCAGCCGCTGAGCAGCAGTACTATGGCAATGATCGGTAATATTCGCATTCACAACCTCATGTTGCAGATAAAAAAATACCGGCATCGCTGCCGGTATTTTCCTTTACGTACGGCTTATTTTGTTTTCAACGCCAGCGGGTTAAGCGCCAGCTGCTCATAAGCATTGACCCACGAGGAGTATTTCTCCGGTGCGGCCCACACGCGATAGTGCAGACGCGACATAGTAACCGGATCGCTCAACAGCACCAGTCGACGATCGCGGTTCAGCTTATCCGGCGTTTCATTCAGCGCCTGCTCAACGTGGCGTTCGCGGGCGATCTCGAGGATATGCCCCTGACGGTGGCGCGCGGTGGCCATCGCGGTGGCGAGAGCGTTAAATGACGGGTTGAATACCGCGTGCATAAAGCCATCGTCCAGCGAACGCTGACGGTTCAGCGTCAGATACGCATCGGTATCCTTGAGCACCTGCGGCGGCGAATACTCTTCCGGGATCAGGAACAGCTTCCATCGCTTGGTGCGCAGGCCTACCGTCGCCCGGCTGGAGATCGCCGACACGAACGGCGAGAGGATCAGCGAGACGACGATTGGCGCCAGCCAGAACAGGAAGCGCAGATCCAGCCATGCCATCCCAACCGCCCACACCAGGCCCAGCAGTAGCTGCGAGCCGTGACGCATAAAGGCTTCCCCCCACGGCGTGGAGTCATCATCACGCTGCGGCGAATTCCATACCACTTCCCAGCCAAGGAAGGCGCTAACCACGAAAACGGTGTGGAACAGCATCCGAACCGGCGCCAGCAGGACCGAGAACAGGACTTCCAGCAGCAGGGAAAGTGTCACACGGATAAATCCGCCGTACTCCTTCGGCCCTTTACACCACACCAGAATAATACTCAGCAGCTTCGGCAGGAACAGCAGCACCATGGTCGAGGCAAATAGCGCAATAGCCAATTCCGGACGCCATTGTGGCCACACCGGGAACAGCTGACGCGGCTGCAGGAAGTACTGCGGCTCGGTCAGGGCGTGCACCACCTGTAGCGCTGTCGACAGGGCAAGGAACATAAACCACAGCGGTGCCGACAGATAGGACATCACGCCGGTGAGGAACACCGCCCGGTGAACCGGGTGCATCCCTCGCACGAGGAACAGGCGGAAGTTCATCAGGTTACCCTGGCACCAGCGGCGATCGCGTTTCAGCTCATCCAGCAGGTTCGGCGGCAACTCCTCATAGGAGCCCGGCAGATCGTAGGCGATCCACACGCCCCATCCGGCACGGCGCATCAAGGCCGCTTCGACGAAGTCGTGCGACAGGATCGACCCGGCAAAATTACCCTCGCCTGGCAGCGGCGCCAGCGCACAGTGCTCGATGAAAGGCTTCACGCGGATAATGGCGTTATGACCCCAGTAGTGGGACTCCCCCAGCTGCCAGAAGTGCAGACCCGCCGTAAACAGCGGACCATACACCCGGGTGGCAAACTGCTGGCAACGCGCATACAGCGTGTCCATGCCAGAGGCGCGCGGTGAAGACTGGATGATCCCGGCGTTTGGGTTCGCTTCCATCAGGCGCACCAGGCTGCTCAGACACTCCCCGGTCATCACCGAGTCAGCGTCAAGCACCACCATGTAGCTGTACTGGCTGCCCCAGCGGCGGCAGAAATCATCGATATTGCCGCTCTTACGCTTCACACGACGACGACGACGACGGTAGAAGATCTGCCCTTCGCCCTGCACTTCGGCAATCAGCTCCATCCACGCCTTTTGTTCCGCAACACAGATATCGGGGTTATAGCTGTCGCTGAGGATATAGACGTCGAAATGTGCGGCGTTGCCGGTGGCTTTCACCGATTCCCAGGTCGCCCGCAGCCCGGCGAAAACGCGGTCAACGTCTTCGTTACAGATCGGCATAATAAGCGCCGTACGGTGCGCCGGGTTCAACGGTTCGTCACCGACCGTCGAGGCGGAAATACTGTACTTATCGCGGCCAATCAGTAGCTGCAGGAAACCCATTAACGCGGTCCAGAAGCCGGCGGAAACCCAGCAGAACAGCACCGCAAAGAGGATCAAAATGCCGCTCTGCAAGACGTATGGCAGCAGCTGCATGAAAGAGATCCACAGGTTCTGTCCCACCATGTCGGCCGGGTTAATCAGCGCCCAGCCCTGATAAGGCAGAATGGTTTTCATATACCAGGTGGCCACCACGGTCTGCGACAGCGTCAGCAGCAGCAGGATATAGCGACGAATAGTGCCGACGGTACGCCATTTTTGCTCACTCTCACGCTCTTCTTGCGTCAGACGGGAGAGATAGCGCGGCGTGACATCGCGTCCGCGCAGACGGTCCCAGAAGCGGCCGACCGGGTTGGTACGCCACGGATCCGGGATCATCGAGGAGCGTTTGGCTTTTGGCATCGCATGCAGCTGGGTACGGCCTTCGTCATCCTTCACCAGCTGATCGCCAGCAAGGGAATCCGGCCAGCTGTGCGCCAGACGCGCCTTGACCGACCCCAGCGGAGCGTCATCTTCGCGAGCGAAGGTCCGATGTTCGTCATCCAGGGCCTGATGAACGGCCTGCAGGCTGGTGTCCGGCAGCGCCGATTTCTCGGCGTCCGACAGCGGCAATGCGTCAATGTACTTCGTTATCTTATTCATTGGCAGGCAGCTGATAGCTCCAGGTTTCGCTCAACGTGTCATCACCGTTAACCAGTGCGGCGCGCATTTCCGTCGTTTTCTTCGGATCTTTCACCTTCAAACGCAGGATCATCCGCCAGCCTTTGGTTACCGGGTTATAACGCACGGTATTTTCAACGATTTCGGCATTATCACCGGTGCTCGCCTGCGCGGTGACTGGGGTATCCGCCGGCAGTTTTTTCATATCGGCGCCGGTGAAGTCAACAATGAAGGCAATCGTGCCGTCCGACTGACGGATCAGGTTCGACTGCTTAACGTCGCCGGTAGAGCGGCGGGTCTGCATAACGTAAGCGTTATCCGGCGCATGCAGCTTGTCTTCATCGCGGCTGAAGGTGATGGTGTATTTGAAGTTCATCTCCTTGCCCGGCTCCGGCAGCTGATCCGGCGTCCAGTAAGTCACGATGTTATCGTTCGTTTCATCGTTAGTCGGGATTTCAACCAGCTCGATTTTCCCTTTACCCCAGTCCCCTTTCGGCGTGATCCAGGCACTCGGACGCAGGTCATAACGATCGTCAAGATCTTCGAAACGCGAGAACTGACGGCCGCGCTGCAGCAGACCGAACCCTTGCGGATTTTCCATCGCATAGCTGCTGACGGCCAGATGTTTCGGGTTGTTCAGCGGACGCCAGATCCACTCGCCGTTGCCGGCCAGGATCGACAGCCCGTTGGAATCGTGCAGCGCCGGGCGATAGTTCAGCGCCGGAGAAGGCTGGTTGGAACCAAACAGGAACATGCTGGTTAGCGGCGCCACGCCCAGTTTACCCACTTTGTCGCGCAGATAAACTTTAGACTGAACGTCCACCACGGTGTCACGACCCGGCATGATCACAAAGCGATAAGCGCCAGTTGCGCGCGGCGAATCCAGCAGAGCATAAATGGTCAGACGCTTGTCAGTGGCTTTTGGACGTTCGATCCAGAACTCACGAAAACGCGGGAATTCTTCGCCAGACGGCAGCGCGGTATCAATAGCCAGACCGCGTGCAGACAGACCATAAACCTGACCCTGACCCAGCACGCGGAAGTAGCTGGCACCGAGCATGCTGACGATTTCATCGTTCTTGTCTTTGCTGTTGATCGGATACAGTACTTTGAAACCGGCGAAACCGAGGTCTTTCACCGTGTCTTTATCGTGCTGAACGTTACCGAAGTTAAAATAGTCCGCGTTATATTTAATTTTACGCACGCTGGTGGCGGTCACTTCATTGATGGTGACCGGCGTGTCGAAGTACATACCCTGATGGTAAAATTCAAGCTTGAATGGGGTTTTCTGGTTATTCCAGTAAGCTTTATCGTGATTAAACTGAATTTGCTGGTAGTCCGCGTATTTCATATCGCGGAAAGCGGAGGGCAGGTTACTTTTCGGCGCTTCATAGCCTTTCCCGGCTAATGTCTTGGCCTCTTTTGCAACGTCATCAATGCTAAACGCCCATGCAGATGAAGTACACAGGGACAACATTACGGCTGCGCTTAACCAACGCATTTTCATCATCTGTGGTTTATGTTTCATATAAGTAAGCACTTCCCCCTTTGTGTGCTTAAATCGATCCGATCTATTTTAATGGAAACTCAGGCAATCCGACAACATAATCCCTGCTTTGTTCAGCCCAGCGGCACAGGGAATAAACAGTTCGCTGTCCCGTTTGCACTTTGAGTGCTTATCCTGGAGACAGATACCCCGAGTTCATGTAGGGTTGCTGATAATGTAAACGTTATCATCTTGAGTGATAAGCCGAATTATCTGAGATTATTGTGAATCGTATGAATAATACTCCGGTGCAGCGTGAATATTTCTTCGACAGTATCCGTGCCTGGCTGATGCTGTTGGGGATCCCTTTCCACATTTCGCTGATCTATTCCAGCCATACATGGCATGTCAACAGCGCCGAGCCCTCATGGTGGCTGACGCTTTTTAATGACTTCATTCATGCCTTTCGCATGCAGGTCTTTTTCGTCATTTCGGGCTATTTTTCCTACATGCTTTTCCTGCGCTATCCGCTGAAAAAGTGGTGGAAAGTACGCGTTGAACGGGTCGGTATACCAATGTTAACCGCCATCCCGCTGCTGACGCTGCCGCAGTTTATTATGCTGCAGTATGTCAACGGCAAGGCGGAAAACTGGCATACCCTTTCCGGATACGACAAATTTAATACCCTGGCGTGGGAGCTTATTTCCCACCTGTGGTTTTTACTGGTGCTGGTGGTGCTGACCTCGTTGGGGGTGGTGCTGTTCAAATGGCTGACCCGCCGTCCGGCAGGCGGAGTTCACACCTTTGGTGACACTGTCACTATGGGCCAGCTAACGATGATTTTTCTCGCGCTGGGGGTCTTTTATGCCCTGATCCGCCGGTCGCTGTTCCTGGTTTACCCGCCACTGTTAAGTAATGGTCTGTTTAACTTTGTGGTGATGCAGACACTGTTCTACCTGCCCTTCTTTGTGCTGGGTGCGCAGACCTTTATTAACCCACGTTTAAAGGCGATGTTCACCACCCCGTCACCGTGGTGCTGCGCGGCGGCGCTGCTGGGATTTATCGCCTACCGGCTGAACCAGCAGTACGGGTCCGGCGATGGCTGGATGTATGAAACGGAATCGGTGATCACCATGGTGCTGGGGCTGTGGATGGTCAATGTGGTCTTTTCGCTCGGCCATCGACTGCTGAATTTCCAGTCGGCGCGCGTGACCTATTTCGTCAATGCCTCGCTGTTTATTTACCTGGTGCACCATCCGCTGACGCTATTGTACGGGGCGTGGATCACCCCGGTCATCAAGTCGAATACCTTAGGCTTTATTGGCGGGCTGGTTTTTGTGGTGGGTATCGCACTGATCCTGTATGAAATTCACCTGCGTATTCCGCTGCTGCGTTTCCTGTTCTCTGGTAAACCGATGAACAAACCGGCCAAAACTCCGGCTTCGGCCAGCTAATTTGCAGCGGGTGCGGCACACCAGATGTGCCGCACTGCCTTACTCATCAAACAGTCGTTCGAAGATCATGTTATACAGTGCTTCTAAATCGGCTTTATCTACCGGAGTGGAGGCGCTCAGCTCGCCGCGGTAGGCAGCCCCTTCCGTCAGAACGGCGATCAGCTCTGACGCGGCATTGCGTCGCGCATCGCTGAGCCCGGGATGGTAGCGCTGCGACAGACGCCCTCCCTCTTCTTTCAATCGCCGGTCGGCCTGCACCAGAATCTCGCGCAAGCGCGGGTTACGCGAAGCTTCAGCGTTGATCTCCATCAGCAGATAATTATCGCTTTTGGTCGCCGCCGGGGTTGGGATCCTGCCGGCCAGAACCGCCGCTTTGCGTGCCAGGTTGTGGTTCTCATCGATCATCTCACCGACTCTGGCGTTAACGATTTCACTGACAATCGCTTCAATGATCGCTTCCTTGCTGGCAAAAATGCGATACAGCTGACCGACGCTCAGGCCAGCCTCGCGGGCGATATCGGCAACGGAAGCGCCGTGCAGCCCCTTTTCAGCGAAACATTTTTGCGCAGCGGCAACGATCTCCGCGCGGCGCGCCTGCTGTTTCTGCCGGACTTTTCCTTCTGACACC
Organism: Klebsiella sp. 10982; assembly: GCF_048589245.1. Lineage (NCBI taxonomy): Bacteria > Pseudomonadati > Pseudomonadota > Gammaproteobacteria > Enterobacterales > Enterobacteriaceae > Klebsiella > Klebsiella sp. 10982. Next base: position 19,999 of record NZ_JBMAXV010000023.1, on the reverse strand, counting down.
TGCTCCCTCCTGCTATCCATCATTCCCGTCACTCTCGGCGGTTATCATAGCCTATTCTGCCGAATCAGGGATATGCCGCCAGCAGGCGACGATAGATAGCCGCCGTTTCCTCGTCAAAACAGACGAACAGGACGCGCTCAAGCGGGTTATAGCGAGTGAGAAATGCGGTGACGGTGCGCACGGCTATCTCCGCCGCAGCCTCTTTTGGATAGCCATATACGCCGGTACTTATCGCCGGAAACGCAATAGAGCGATAGTTATTTGCCGAGGCCAGCTGCAGACTATTTTTGTAAGCATCGGCCAAAGTTTGCGCTTCCATCCGGTCGCCGCCGTGCCAGACTGGTCCTACGGTGTGGATCACCGCGCTGGCAGGCAAATTACCCGCGGTGGTAATCACCGCATGACCAGGAGGACATTCGCCCTGCTGCTGCAACACTTGCTTGCAGGCCGCCAGCAGCGCGGGGCCAGCCGCCCGATGGATCGCGCCATCAACTCCGCCCCCGCCCAGCAGCGAGGGATTTGCCGCATTAACAATCACATCGACATCAAGTGTCGTAATATCGCCGAGCATTACCTCAGGTTTAACAGCCATTTCTCCTCCTGTCGGCATCGCGTGTGGATACGACTTTCTGCCGATACTAGGGCATTCGCGTCTCCGGGAGCAAGGTTATCGCTTTGCCCGGTGACGAGAAGATAAAAAAACAGGACCCGTGAGGTCCTGTTTTTTACTCGTCCTGCCGGTCAGGCGTTGTCGTTGGCGAACGATTTATGTTTATCCGCACGGGCCGCCAGCCACAGGCCACTATTCTTCATGGCATATCCAAAGACCAGGCCCAGCGCCAGAGAAGGCACTACCAGTCGCCAGTCACCGTCCGCCGCGAAGGTCGCGCAGGCGCCGATAAAGGTACCCGGGACAAACGACAGCAATGTCTGTCGCGCCTGAATGCACATCAAAAAGGCCACCACACCGGTCATCATATAGCTGAGGATCTGCAGCTGCGGGGCCAGCGCACTACCGTGGATAATCACTAATGCCCAGACCACGCCGCTCATGACCGTGCAGGCCGAAATTGCCAGTCCTTTCAGACCGCCCTGCGGGCAGGCGAAATAGGCCGTACAGCCGAGGAAGCCGGCCCAGCTCAGCAGGCCGAGAGCGACCGCCACCCATCCCCAGATCCCGGAGAGAATGCCCGTCGTTAATGCGATTGCGAAAAGTATGTTCATGACGCGTATCCTAGCAGATACGCGGCTCAAGAATGAGATCTAAAACACAGTATATGAATGATGACTTTTTCAGTTGCATTCAAATAGTGATTTAAATCACATTTTATTGTTCGTCTTCTTCCTGAAGCTCATCCCACATCGCGGCGATGGCATCGCGGGTCAATGGCGCCATGGTGCGCCAGAACGGCGTGTGCGCATGGGCTTCGACTTTCCCCAGCATGGTTCCGCACCAGGGCAGGATATAGTCAGCAAACAGGAGCTCCAGCGTCTCGCTCTGCTCTTCGGTGGCATGATCCTCCAGCCACGAGGCGGCCAGCAGCAGCGATCCAAGATGATCTGCCGGACCTTCCCCCGTCGGGATACCATGTTCACTCAGAAAAGCCCTGACCTCCGCTTCCGAGGAACCCTCCACCCACGCACTACGGTACGGCGGCACGCTGCAGGCTTCGCCGACGAACAGGGCATTATAGTCTGTCGCCAGGGACTGCATATCGCAGCTTTTCTGCAGACGCGCCAGCAGCTCGTCCTGCTCAAGCGGCCAGCTGGCGGCCAGTTTGCCCTCACGGATCAGGGTAAACAGCGGCACCAGCAGCGGGTCCTGCGGTTGACGGTAATACAGCGAACCCAGCACGCGGCAGAGGATTGAAAACTCGTTCATTCAGTTATTCCAGTTATACAAATTAAAGGTCAGCAAATTCGGGGATCGCCGGCATGCCCCGCGACTCGAGGAAGTTGAGCAGGCGACGCGGAGAAACGTTGAGGATCCTCTCCTCCGGGAAATCGACTGCATCGAGGATCTTGCGGCATTCGGTAAAATCCCCAAGGGTAAACGCGGTGTGGGAATCCGAGCCCAGCGCCACCCATCCTCCGGCATCACGCACCGCGGCGGCGATAGCCCGGCAGTTATCTTCACTACCCACGCGCGACGAAACGAAAGAGGAGTTGTTGATCTCCAGCGCCACCTGATAGCGAGCTGCCGCTTCGGCAATAGCCGGAATATCCACCGGGAATTTCGGGTTGCCGGGGTGGCTAATCATATGCACTTTACCGCTGGCCATCGCAGCGATCATCGCCTGCGTATGCGTGTCACGATCCTGCGGCGGGAACACTGGCTCATGAAACCCGGCAATGATCAGATCAAGCGAGGTCAACATCGGCCCGGAACAGTCGATCTCGCCTTCGATATTTTTAATATTGGACTCAATACCGCGCAGGATCCCGATACCGTCCACCAGGCGGGGCCAGATGCGCATATTAACGAAGTGCCAGTAGTGCGGGGCATCCGCCATGTCCGGGCCGTGGTCGGTGATGGCGAAGAGTTTGATCCCTTTACGCTTTGCTTGCGCAATATAATCGTGCAATGTGCTATAGGCGTGGGTGCTGGCGACGGTATGCATGTGCAGGTCAACGGGATACATCACATTCTCCTCTTCTGTTTGCCGCAAGAATAGCAAAAATCCGGGCACTTGATTAGCAAAAACCCCGCTGGAGCGGGGTTTGTTTGTCTTAATAACCGCGCTGACGATCGACCTGACCACTCACCGGCTCCCCTCGCTCCAGTCGGCTAATGGTCCCGGCGATATAGGCGATAGCTTCCAGTGGACGTGTCACCGCTGCCACATGGGGGGTCATGGCCACCCGCGGATGTGCCCAGAGCGGGCTATCCTGCGGCAACGGTTCGCGACTGAAGACATCGAGCATCGCTCCTTTGAGCTTACCGCTGTTCAGCGCCGCCAGCAGATCCTCTTCAACGACATGCACGCCGCGGGCAAGATTAAGGACGTAGCTCTCATCCGGCAGCTGCGCCAGCAGCGTCTGGTTAATAATGCCGGCGGTTTCAGCGGTATTCGGCAGCAGGTTGATCAACACGCGAGTGCCCTGCAGGAATTCACCCAGCTCAGCCTGACCAGCGAAGCTCTGCACCTGCGGCCAGGATTTGCGGCTACGACTCCAGACACGAAGCGGAAACCCCCAGGGTTGCAGACTTTCCGCAACCTTCGCCCCCAGCACCCCGGCGCCCATAATCCCGACGGTGAATTCGTCAGCGCGGTACTCGGGCAACGGCTGCCAGCGGGAAGCCAGCTTCAGCGCCTGATAGTCATCAAAACGGCGGAACCAGTGCAGCACCTGGCTTACCGCATACTCCTGCATCTGGCGCCCCATGCCGGTATCTTCGAGACGAAACAGCGGAATCGACAACGGCAGCATATCCGGATGGTCGCGCAGCTTACTGAGGATAGAATCCACCCCTGCCCCAAGGGCGAACACGGCCTTCAGCGACCTGCCCTGCAACATTTCCACCGGAGGATGCCAGGCCAGTGCATAGTCCGCCGGCTGGTTATCGCCCGCTTTCCACTCGCGCACCCGCGCGCCGGGTAACTGCTTTTCCAGCTCATGGATCCAGTATTGGGTATCAAAGGTCGGATGGTAAAAAAGAATCTCCATAGGGGCTCCTGATAGCAGACGCCCAGGGCAGGTTAGCGCTGGCGTCTTGTTTTACTCATTGTTTTCTATTGGTTTGCCAGCATAACAAAATTATCCCGAGCGAAAAGGGAAAAGGGACTGGCGACAAAAAAAACGGATTTCGCGCGTTTAAGGAGCAAGTTGCTCGAAGTTTGTCTAAACGCGCTTTTTTTGCAAAAAGTTGATTGACGGGCGATACGTATTTCCCTACATTAGCGCCCGTTCCCGATAACAACGGGAAAGACAATATGGTGAGGTGTCCGAGTGGCTGAAGGAGCACGCCTGGAAAGTGTGTATACGGCAACGTATCGGGGGTTCGAATCCCCCCCTCACCGCCATATTTTAAGAAGAGCTCGTACGCAAGTACGGGCTTTTTTTTCGCATGTGGCACCCGCCGGGGGGGATGAGAACCCCCGACCGGGGTTCGACAACTGGCAACGCCAGTTGGACAGACCGCGAGCCTGCGAGCGGGCTGCCCCGCAGGGGCGAGCGAAGCGAGTCAATCCCCCCCTCACCGCCATATTCGAGATGAGAGCCTGTACGAAAGTACGGGCTCTTTTCACATGTGAGTTCCGACAAAAAACCGCTACCCCCCATCAATCCTCCTCCATCCGCTGATACTCTTCGCTGAGATAGTCCACCAGCGCCCTGACAGAGGGCAACAGCCCGCGCCGAGAAGCAAATACCGCGTGAATCACTTCCCGCCGCGGCTGCCACTCATCCAGCACTACCTCTAATTCTCCTGACGCCAGCTGATCGCGCACCATTAATAAAGGAAGCTGCACCACGCCTACGCCGGCCATCGCCGCCTCGCGCAGCGCCAGCATATCGGTGGTGACCATTCGCGGCGTAAAGAACACTTCCGCTCTTGCCCCCTCCGGCCCGGTGAGCTGCCATTTATGTTGATGCTTGTTCGCCCCCAGGCTGAGCCCCGGCCAGACGCTCAGCTCAGACGGCGCCTGCGGACGTCCGAGCCGGGAAATGAGATCCGGGCTGGCCACCAGCCGGTGCCCGCGGTCCGCCAGCACGCGCATCACCAGGTCGCTATCCTCGATGGGCCGGGGACGGACGCGGATCGCCACATCAATGCCCTCCCCGACTACATCCACCCGGCGGTTGGTCGCCTCAAGATGCAGCGTTACCCCGGGATAGCGCGCCATAAATCGTGCCAGCATCGGACCGATATGGACATGCAGCAAGGTGACCGGACAGGTGATCCTCACGCTGCCGCGCGGCTCGGCGCGCAGCGTCTCGACCGCCTGCTGCGCCGCCTCGGCCTCTATCAGCATCGCTTTGCAATGCTGATAAAAGGTCTGCCCAACCTCGGTGACCGCAAACTGGCGGGTGGTTCGCTGAATCAAACGCACGCCCAACCGCTCCTCGAGTTGCGCAATGCGACGGCTGAGCTTGGATTTCGGCTGGTCAAGCGCTCGCCCCGCCGCGGCGAAACCGCCATGGTCTACCACCTGGACAAACCAGGCGAAGTCATTGAGATCCTGCATCCTTCCTCCATTGTTCCATTTTTGGAACAGTATAGGTCATTTTTGCTCACTACCGCACACGTCGTCCCGGATATAAGCTTATTCACATCAGATACCGACACACAGGAGAAAGCCATGAAACAGATTACAGGAGTCTACACCGCGCCTGCGCAGCATTGGGTAGGCGACGGCTTCCCGGTTCGCTCGATGTTTTCCTATCAGACGCACGGCCAGCAGCTGAGTCCCTTCTTACTGCTTGACTATGCCGGGCCGTACACCTTCCCGGCGGGCAGCGAGAAACGCGGCGTCGGTGAGCATCCGCATCGCGGATTCGAAACCGTCACCATCGTTTACGCCGGAGAAGTAGAGCATCGCGACTCCACCGGACGCGGCGGGGTGATTGGCCCGGGCGACGTGCAGTGGATGACGGCGGGCGCCGGGATCCTGCATGAAGAGTTCCACTCGGAAGCCTTCACCCGCAGCGGCGGCGAGCTGAAGATGATCCAGCTGTGGGTCAACCTGCCCGCCAAAGACAAAATGACGGCCCCCGGCTACCAGAGCATTACCGCCGGGACGATCCCCACCGTCGCGCTGGCGAACGGCGCCGGACAGGTTCGGGTGATTGCCGGCCAGTATGACGACGTCAGCGGCCCGGCCCATACCTTCTCACCGCTTAACGTGTGGGATCTACAGCTGAATCAGGGGCACGACCTCACGCTGCGCCAGCCGGAAGGATGGAGTACCGCGCTGGTTGTGCTGGAAGGGGAAGTGATCATTAACGGTTCCGAGTCCGCCCGCGAAGGCCAGTTGGCCGTCCTGAGCCAGACAGGAGACGCCCTGCATCTGGAGGCGACAGCCCAGGCAAAAGTTCTGCTGATGGCCGGTGAACCGCTACAGGAGCCGATTGTGGGCTATGGCCCCTTTGTCATGAATAACAAAACCCAAATCGCAGAAGCCGTTCGCGATTTTAACAGCGGCCGCTTTGGCCAAATCTAACTGATTGAGGTGAATACTATGTCTACTCCCGCTAACTTTAACGGTGCTCGTCCGGTGATTGATGTTAACGATACCGCAATGCTGTTGATTGACCATCAGAGCGGTCTGTTCCAGACCGTCGGCGATATGCCGATGCCAGAGCTGCGCGCTCGCGCCGCCGCGCTGGCCAAGATGGCGTCACTTGCCGGGATCCCGGTGATCACGACCGCCTCGGTGCCGCAGGGGCCGAACGGTCCGCTGATCCCGGAGATTCACGAGAACGCGCCGCATGCGAAATACATCGCCCGTAAAGGCGAGATCAACGCCTGGGATAACCCGGAATTCGTCGCCGCGGTAAAAGCGACTGGCCGTAAAACGCTAATTATCGCCGGGACTATCACCAGCGTCTGCATGGCCTTCCCGGCGATTGCCGCCGTCGCCGATGGCTATAAGGTGTTTGCCGTAATCGATGCCTCCGGCACCTACAGCAAAATGGCGCAGGAGATTACCCTGGCTCGCGTGGTACAGGCCGGTGTGGTGCCAATGGACACCGCCGCCGTCGCCTCTGAGCTGCAGCGCACCTGGAATCGCCCGGACGCCGCAGAATGGGCTGAGGTGTACACCAAAGTCTTCCCGGCCTACCAGCTGCTGATTGAAAGCTACAGCAAAGCGCAGGACGTGGTGAAGAATAACGAACAGCTGGATTCCCAGCGCTAAAACGCCCGCCCCGCTGCGCCGCAGCGGGGCATTGTTCAATGCGTGAGCGAACGGTAAAGAAAGAATAAAATATGCTTGACCGTTTTAACGCAACTCCCTATAGTAGCGCCCCGTTGCCCACCCAAGGTGAGCAGCAAGACAATATGGTGAGGTGTCCGAGTGGCTGAAGGAGCACGCCTGGAAAGTGTGTATACGGCAACGTATCGGGGGTTCGAATCCCCCCCTCACCGCCATATTTTAAGAAGAGCTCGTACGAAAGTACGGGCTTTTTTTTCGCATGTAGCACCCGCCGGGGGGATGAGAACCCCCGACCGGGGTTCGACAACTGGCAACGCCAGTTGGACAGACCGCGAGCCTGCGAGCGGGCTGCCCCGCAGGGGCGAGCGAAGCGAGTCAATCCCCCCCTCACCGCCATATTTTAAGAAGAGCTCGTACGAAAGTACGGGCTTTTTTTTCGCATGTAGCACCCGCCGGGAGAATGCCCCAAAAAACAAAGCCCGGGCTAGCCCGGGCCTTGCTCACAGTATGACGATCAATAATAGGCTTTCAGCGTCCGCTGGCAGAGGGCCGAGCGCACGCAGTCATCGGTGGTGAAACGCACGATGCCGATCATCTCGTCTTCCTCAAAACGCGCCAGCGCATCGCTCAGGCCAGATCTCACGCCAGAGGGCAAGTCGCACTGGGTGATATCGCCATTGACGATAACCGTCACGTTCTCCCCGAGGCGGGTTAAAAACATCTTCATTTGCGCTGCGGTCACGTTCTGGGCCTCGTCCAGGATCACCACCGCATTTTCAAAGGTACGTCCGCGCATATAGGCGAACGGCGCGATTTCCACCTTGCCGATTTCCGGACGCAGGCAGTACTGCATAAAGGAAGCCCCCAGCCTTTTCACCAGCACGTCGTAAACCGGTCGGAAATAGGGAGCGAACTTCTCGGCGATATCTCCCGGTAAGAAGCCGAGATCTTCGTCGGCCTGCAGAACGGGACGGGTAACAATAATTCTGTCCACATCCTTATGGATCAGAGCTTCAGCTGCCTTCGCCGCACTGATCCAGGTCTTGCCGCATCCGGCTTCGCCGGTGGCGAAAATCAGCTGTTTATTGTCGATGGCATTCAGATAATGCGCCTGAGCCTCATTGCGCGCCTCAATTGGGGAAGTATCACGGCTGTCCCGCGCCATGCCAATTGCTTCTACGCCACTCATTTGCACAAGCGATGTGACCGATTCTTCTTCACGCTGCTTATGGCTGCGTGAATCCCGTCTCAGCACACGTTTTGCTTCACGACGAGCTTTGATCACTGCTTTTTGTCTTCCCATGGATAGCACCTTGCGTTGTTGGTTTACATCACACGCGTCAACATCGACGCGACTATGCGCACGAACGATTGAGGTTTGGCTTCCTTGTAAGCCATTGCTTGCCGGTAGAACTGACAACGAGTCGCGGCTACGCGCACCGCGTACCCTGCCAAGGTGGTAATAATTCGAAGCGGAGAGAGAAAGAGTAAGAAAATCGCTGCCGGAAGCGGAGCTTCCGTGCTGAAGAGTACGGTCTGTGGTTTTACGTTGTCCGGTACGGGACCTTACCATTCGCGATCTCCATAGTGAAACGTCACACTGCCGGGAACTACCGCGTATGTAATAAGTACATCAAAAAAGATTCTTAATGCAACTTATTTTTCACAATGACGCAACAAATAGTTCTTAAGCAAGTGTAGGAGACTATCGGTCATTTGTATTACAGAAATATAACACATGGCAGGAAATATAAGAAAAAAGAGAAAAACAGCAGAAAACGCCCTGCCCTTACGGACAGGGTCGGTATCAGGCCTGCAGTAGCGACTGTCCCAAATAGTGTTTTTCATCCACTACGCCGGGTAAAACAAAGAAGTAGCCCCCGCCGATGGGTTTGACGTACTCCTCCAGCGCCTCGCCGTTAAGCCGTTTCTGCACCGTCAGAAAACCCTTTTCCAGATCGTGCTGATAGCAAACGAATAACAGCCCCATATCCAGTTGTCCGGCATTAGTGACTCCCAGCGAATAGCTGTAGCCGCGGCGCATCATCAGGCTGGACTGGGTTTCCGGCGTGCGTGGATTGGCCAGACGAATATGGCTATCCAGCGCAATGACTTCGCCGTTAGGATCTTTACTGTAATCCGGGGTATCGTGTTCGTTTTTCATCCCCAGCGGCGCACCGCTGTGTTTGTCGCGGCCAAAGATGGTCTGCTGCTCTTTGAGCGGCGTCCGGTCCCAGAACTCGACGTGAAACTGGATGATGCGCGCCGCCTGATAGCTGCCGCCCACGGTCCAGGCCGGCTCGTCCTGATCGGCTGTCACCCACACGACGTTATCCATCAGCGCGCTGTCGTCGCTCGCCGGGTTAGCAGTACCATCTTTAAAACCCAGCAGATTGATGGGAGTCTCTTTGCCTTTACTGCGCGCCGCGCTGTCGGAGATAAACCCTTCCCGCTTCCAGCGCACGCTCAGCAGATCCGGCGTATGTTTGATGACATCACGCAGGGCATGGATCACCGTATCCTGGGTATTGGCGCAGATCTGCAGCAGCAGGTCGCCATGGCACAGGGCGGCATCCAGCGAATCGTTGGGGAAGCGGGTCATCGGCTGCAGCTTTTTCGGCGCTTTATCCGCCAGGCCAAAACGCTCATCAAACAGCGAATGGCCGACCGAGACGGTCATGGTCAGGTTATCCGGGGCAATCCACGGCCCCAGGATGCCGGAATCCATCGGCGGCAGCCGCGGATTGGGTGTGTCCGGCGCCGGGCCGCCCTGGGTTAAAAAGGCGATACGCTGGGTCAGCAGTCGAAACAGACGCTCGAGGTCGGCTTTATCGGCCGCCAGCACATCGAAGGCCACCAGCATCATCGAAGCCTGCTGCGGCGTCAGAATGCCCGCCTGATGCCGGCCATAGAATGGCTGCTTTTCCTGGCGCGCGTCGGGTGTGAGCGTCCCCGGAGAACTTTCCGCTTTTGCCGCATGCGCTACCGGGCAGCCGCCGGTGATGGCCAGCGCGCCGCCAAGCGCGCCGATCCCTTTCAGTAAGCGACGACGTGACGGCTCGTTCACGTCGTGGGGTTTCTGCTGTGCCATCGACTTAGTCCAGCCCCAGGATCCCGCGCAGCTGAGCCAGATCTTCCGCCAGGGTGGTGATCGGCCCTTTCAGCGCATTACGGTCGGCGGTGGTCAGCTTATCGTAGGTCTCGAAACCGTCTTTGGTGCGATATTTGCTGAGGATGCTGTCCACTTTCTTAAAGTTGGCGTCCACTTTCGCCAGCAGCGCGCTGTTCTCTTTTTGCAGCTGCGGGCGCAGCAGGTCGACAATTTTCTGCGCGCCGTCAATGTTGGCCTGGAAGTCCCACAGATCGGTATGGCTGTAGCGATCTTCTTCACCGCTGATCTTGCTGGCCGCGACTTCCTCAATTAATCCTGCCGCGCCGCCCACCACTTTTGATGGCGGGAATGCCAGCTCGCTGATGCGTTTTTGCAGCTCCAGCACATCGCTGTTCAGCTGATCGGCATATTTTTCCATGCCCTTGACGCTGTTATCGCCAAACAGCGCTTTTTCCAGACGGTGGAAACCGGTGAATTTCGGATCTTCTGCTTTTTTCTCGAAGTCGTCTTCGCGGGCGTCGATGCTTCCGTCAAGATCAGAGAACAGCTCGGCAATGGGCTCGATGCGCTCGTAGTGCTGACGGGTTGGGGCGTACAGGGCTTTCGCTTTTTCGATATCGCCGGCTTTCACCGCGTCGGTAAAGGCTTTAGTACCGCTGACCAGCTGCGCGGTTTCCGCCGTCACATAGGTTTTATAAGCGGTGATCGCTTCGCCGAGGCTCAGCACCGCATCGGCTTTCGCCGCGTCTTTGGTGGCGGCGCCGGTAACGATAAGTTTGCCTTTCGGGTTGGTGAGCAGGCCGCAGGTCATGTCATATTCGCCCGGCTGCAGGTTCGCGGTGAGCTTCTGGGTAAAGCCCGGCGCGATGTTTTCACGCTCTTCCACCACCATCACCCCTTTCAGAATCTCCCACTCCAGCGCTTTCTGGCTATGGTTCTGAATAATAAACTGGGTTTTACCCGCTTTAACGGTCACCTGCATCGGCTCGCACTGCTTGTCGTTGACGGTGACTTTGACCTGCGGGATATCCGCAGCCTGAGCACCCAATGCAGAGCTGAGCAGCGCGGCCACGGTCGCCCGCAGCGCATTACGGCGAAAATGAATCATCATGATCATCCCTTTCGGTAAGTAGAGTGTCGCTTATAAGCTCGCAGCGCCCGGTCAGGCGGCCCGCGAGGCAGTCGTATTATTCCGCGGCGGCAGGGCAAACATCACCAGCGCCGGGATCAGGTAAAGCAGATAAACAGTCACTTCGCTGACGCTCGGGGCCTCCTGGTAGCCAAAGATCCCCTCCAGCAGCGTGCCGAACAGCGTATGCGTTGACAGCACGTTACTCAGATCGAAGGCGGTATCCTGGAACAGGTTCCACAGGCCGGCCTCGTGGAAGGCGCGGATCGCCCCCGCGGCCAGGCCAGCGGCCACCAGCAGAATAAACAGGCTGGTCCATTTGAAGAACACACCGAGGTTGAGGCGGATACCGCCCCAGTAGAGCAGGAAGCCCAGCACAATCGCCGTTGCCAGACCCAGCAGCGCCCCCAGCGGCGGCCAGATGCCAACGTCCTGCTGGAATGCCGCCAGCAGAAAGAAGACCGACTCCAGCCCCTCACGGGCAACCGCGAAAAAGACCATCATCACCAGCGCCCAGCCATGGTGATTGCCGCGCTGCAGCGCCTTGTCCACGGCCTGCTCCAGCTGCTGTTTGACGTTGCGCGAAACATTGCGCATCCAGAAGACCATCCACGTCAGGATCACCACCGCGATGACCGCGACGATCCCTTCGAACAGTTCCTGTTCGCGCTGAGGAAATTCACCGGTGGTTTCGTTGATAAAAATGCCTAAGCCAAGACACAGCGCCGCTGCGAGGATCACGCCAATCCACATCACGGCAATCCAGTTTCCGCGCTGGGTGCGTTTCAGATAGCTGGCGATCAGGCTGACAATCAGCGCAGCCTCAAGGCCTTCGCGTAACATAATGAGAAATGGGACAAACATGCCAACACCCTTAAATGTAAATCACCGTCAACGAATGCAAAAACAGGTAATATTTATGATAGTGATTATCATTACAATACTCAGAAACACAAGCGGAATGTGCAGAGAATGATGACTAGTTGTAAATAAATTGCTGACAAATAATGACTTGCGAAAATATTCGCCTGTTATGAAGGAAAAGAATAAGCAAAGGATTTTTTACGCCAGATATTTACCCGCCGCGGCGGCTATGGCTAAATGGCGGCCTTATTGACCTGCGAAAAGAACAACATGACTGCACTTTTTCATTTCCTGCTGGCGCTGGTGGTGATCCTCGCCCTGGCCTGGCTTGTCAGCTATGACAGACAAAAAATTCGTATTCGTTATATTCTCCAGTTGATTATTATCGAAATAGCGCTTGCCTTCTTTTTCCTGCACGCCGAAAGCGGCCTGTGGCTTGTAAAAAATATTTCCGGCTTTTTTGCTTCACTGTTAGGTTTCGCCGCCGAAGGAACCAATTTCGTGTTTGGCGGCATGAGTGAAAAAGGGTTAGCCTTTATTTTCCTGGGCGTCCTGTGTCCGATTGTGTTTATTTCCGCGCTGATTGGTATTCTTCAGCACTGGCGGATCCTGCCGATTTTTATTCGGGTGATTGGCACCCTGTTATCAAAAGTAAACGGCATGGGTAAGCTGGAATCTTTCAACGCCGTCAGCTCGCTGATCCTCGGCCAGTCGGAGAATTTCATCGCCTACAAGGGCGTACTGGGCGACCTCTCCTCACGCCGACTGTTCACCATGGCGGCGACGGCCATGTCGACCGTATCGCTGTCGATTGTCGGCGCCTATATGACCATGCTGGACGCCAAATATGTCGTCGCGGCGCTGATCCTCAATATGTTCAGCACCTTTATCGTGCTGTCGGTGATTAACCCGACGCGGCCGGGCAGCGAGCAGGAAATAAAACTCGAGAAGCTACACGAATCGCAGAGTTTCTTTGAAATGCTCGGGGAATATATTCTGGCCGGCTTTAAAGTGGCGATGATTATTCTGGCGATGCTGATCGGTTTTATCGCTCTGATCAGCGCCATTAACGCGCTGTTCGCCACCCTGTTTGGTCTCAGCTTCCAGCAGATCCTCGGCTACGTCTTCTACCCGCTGGCGTGGCTTATCGGCATCCCGCTGAGCGATGCGCTGAACGCCGGCAGTATTATGGCCACCAAGCTGGTCGCGAACGAATTTGTGGCGATGATTGAGCTACAAAAGATTGCCGCCAGCATGACCCCTCGCGGGCTCGGCATTCTCTCGGTCTTCCTGGTGTCGTTTGCCAACTTTGCCTCGATCGGCATTATCGCCGGGGCGATCAAAGGCCTGAATGAACCGCAGGGCAATATCGTCTCCCGCTTCGGCCTGCGGCTGGTGTATAGCGCCACGCTGGTGAGCCTGCTTTCCGCCAGCTTCGCCGGGCTGGTGCTGTAAGACAAACGGCGGGGCTGCCCCCGCCGTTTACTCAGAACTGCACGCAGACCGGCTGGTCGACACGCATCACCGACTCCTGCGCGAAGCGTGATTTATAACCCTGGCGCAGGGCTTCAATACCGGCCTCGCTCTGCGCGTCATGCCCATGGATCACCATCAGCGCCTTGCTCTGCTCCCGCACTACCTGACCATTCTGGCCTAGCCACTGACCGCGGGCATCAAACACCGTCAGCCCATCGCGAAAACGCGGCGTCACGTCGCGGTCGACAAACTGCTGCCACTCTTCAGCAGTGATGTCTTTCCCCGCCGGGCGGCTCAGGCCGAAATAAAGCGTGGTTTGCACCATGGACCGATCCGCCGGGCAGGCGCCGGGCTTCGCCGCGCGGGTCGACGAACTTTCCCCCGCCACGCAGCCGCTGAGTAACCCTGCCAGCACCAGCGCCATTGCACCCTGTCTGAACGTCATCTTTGCTATCCTCATTGTTATTAGTCAGGAAATATCAGCGGATTTTCAAATAATTAGCAAGGGTTATAATATTCCAGCCCGGCAACAGGCACAAAAAAGCCCGCCAGCGGCGGGCTCGTGAACGTCAGATGATCTTATTCAGCCGTGGCACGTACCGGCGCCGGCGTATGGTAGTGGGCATCCGCTTCGGCGAAGCGCTGCTGCATGCTGGCCGACGGCGCTTTATCCAGCAGGCTGAAGACCACAATTCCCAGGCTACCGAAGATAAAGCCCGGAATAATTTCATACAGACCCAGCCAGCCAAATTGCTTCCAGACGATCACGGTCAGGGCGCCAATCACCATCCCGGCCAGCGCGCCGTTACGGGTCATGCGTGACCACATCACCGAGAACAGGACTACCGGACCAAAGGCGGCGCCGAAGCCAGCCCAGGCGTAGCTCACCAGACCCAGCACGCGGTTTTCCGGATTGGCCGCCAGGGCAATCGCCACCAGAGCGACCACCAGCACCATCATACGGCCCACCCACACCAGCTCTTTCTGGCCGGCGTTTTTGCGCAGGAACGCTTTATACAGGTCTTCGGTAATTGCGCTGGAGCAGACCAGCAGCTGACAGCTCAGGGTGGACATCACCGCCGCCAGAATCGCCGACAGCAGGATCCCGGCAATCCACGGGTTAAACAGGATTTGCGCCAGTTCGATAAACACGCGCTCGGCGTTCTGGTTCACCGCGCCCGCCAGGCTCGGGTTGTTATTGAAGTAGGCGATACCAAAGAAGCCGACCGCCACCGCACCCGCCAGGCACAGGATCATCCAGGTCATACTGATGCGACGCGCGTGAACGATACTGTGGTGCGAATCCGCCGCCATAAAGCGCGCCAGAATATGCGGCTGGCCGAAATAGCCCAGTCCCCAGCCCATCAGCGAAATAATCGCCACGAAGTTCAGCCCTTTAAGCATGTCGATATTTTCGATGCTCTTTTGCTTAATGACTTCCAGCGAATCACCAAAGCCGCCGACGGAAATAATGACGATCACCGGGGTGAGGATCAGGGCAAAAATCATCAGGCTGGCCTGCACGGTATCGGTCCAGCTGACGGCGAGGAAGCCGCCGACGAAAGTATAGATAATCGTTGCCGCCGCCCCGGCCCACAGCGCGGTTTCATAACTCATACCGAAGGTGCTTTCAAACAGACGCGCCCCCGCCACAATTCCCGAGGCACAATAGATAGTAAAGAACAGCAGAATAACCAGCGCCGAAATAATTCTCAGCACCCGGCTTTTATCTTCAAAACGGCCGGTAAAATAATCGGGCAGCGTCAGGGCGTTATTATTCACCTCGGTATGCACGCGCAGGCGACCGGCCACCAGCTTCCAGTTAATCCACGCCCCCAGCGTTAAGCCAATGGCGATCCAGCTTTCGGAAATCCCGGAGAGGAAAATCGCCCCCGGCAGGCCCATCAGCAGCCAGCCGCTCATATCCGACGCCCCTGCGGAAAGCGCGGTCACAAATGGCCCCAGACTCCTTCCCCCAAGAATATAATCATCGAAGTTTTTGGTCGAACGCCAGGCAATAAACCCTATCAATACCATACCAAAAATATAAACAATAAATGTCACCAGCATCGGTGTGCTAATAGCCATGCAAAGTCTCCAGAATTTTTATCGACAGCGTCCAACTTCGTCGTTTTTTTCCACTACCGGAACGGGGTAATGGCGCATTGTTTAATTGGGCGACCGTATCCTGACGGAAGCTTCGGTTTTTCACAAACGATTTAACACAGCATTTACACGAAAAACCGACGGCGCAAAACGTCAATTTATGAGAGGTTGCACTCTCTCACGTTTTTAAGGGTTGCACCAAACAAAAGTGTTAACTCACGCATACAAATACCCTATGAGGCCGGGGTTAAATTTCTGCTATTTTAGGTGTTATTTTTAACAAATACGCCATTTCACGGCTTTCGTCACAGGTCACAATTAACAAGGTTGCACAAAGTTGCAACATAGTGGATATTTCCCTGCAACCGCATAAGCCTAACGATAAATGACAGGAGTTCTGAGCATGGGCACCACCACCATGGGTGTTAAGCTTGACGACGCAACCCGCGAGCGCATTAAGTCCGCCGCGAGCCGTATTGACCGCACGCCGCACTGGCTGATTAAACAGGCCATCTTCAACTATCTGGAAAAACTGGAGAACGACGAGACGCTGCCTGAGCTGCCGGCGCTTCTGAACGGCGCCGCTAATGAAAGCGATGAAGCGGGTTCCCCGGCGGAAGAGCCGTATCAACCATTTCTCGAATTTGCCGAGCAGATCCTGCCGCAGTCGGTGAGCCGCGCAGCGATCACCGCCGCTTGGCGACGTCCGGAAACCGACGCGGTGCCGATGCTGCTGGAGCAGGCCCGCCTGCCGCAGCCGCTGGGCGAACAGGCGCACAAGCTGGCGTATCAGCTGGCGGAAAAACTGCGCAACCAGAAAACCGCCAGCGGCCGCGCCGGCATGGTGCAGAGTCTGCTGCAGGAGTTTTCCCTCTCTTCACAGGAAGGGGTGGCGCTGATGTGCCTGGCGGAAGCCCTGCTGCGTATTCCGGATAAAGCCACCCGCGATGCGCTGATCCGCGACAAAATCAGCAACGGCAACTGGCAGTCGCACATCGGCCGCAGCCCGTCGCTGTTCGTCAACGCCGCCACCTGGGGGCTGCTGTTTACCGGCAAACTGGTGTCGACCCATAACGAGACCAGCCTCTCCCGCTCCCTGAACCGCATCATCGGCAAAAGCGGCGAACCGCTGATCCGCAAGGGCGTGGACATGGCGATGCGCCTGATGGGCGAGCAGTTCGTCACCGGCGAAACCATCGCCGAAGCGCTGGCCAACGCCCGCAAGCTGGAAGAGAAAGGGTTCCGTTACTCCTACGATATGCTCGGCGAAGCGGCCCTGACCGCCGCCGACGCCCAGGCCTACATGGTCTCTTATCAGCAGGCGATCCATGCCATCGGCAAAGCCTCCAACGGCCGCGGCATTTATGAAGGCCCGGGCATCTCGATTAAACTCTCCGCGCTGCATCCGCGCTACAGCCGCGCGCAGTATGACCGGGTAATGGAAGAGCTTTACCCGCGTCTGAAATCGCTGACCCTGCTGGCGCGCCAGTACGATATCGGCATCAACATCGACGCCGAAGAGGCCGACCGCCTGGAGATCTCCCTCGATCTGCTGGAAAAACTGTGCTTCGAACCGGAGCTGGCCGGCTGGAACGGCATCGGCTTCGTGATCCAGGCCTATCAGAAGCGCTGCCCGTTCGTCATCGATGCCCTGATCGACCTCGCGACCCGCAGCCGCCGTCGCCTGATGATCCGTCTGGTGAAAGGCGCCTACTGGGATAGCGAAATCAAACGCGCGCAGATGGAAGGCCTTGAAGGCTATCCGGTGTACACCCGCAAGGTTTACACCGACGTCTCCTACCTCGCCTGTGCGAAAAAACTGCTGGCGGTGCCGAACCTGATTTACCCGCAGTTCGCCACCCACAACGCTCATACCCTGGCGGCTATCTACCAGCTGGCGGGCCAGAACTACTACCCGGGCCAGTATGAGTTCCAGTGCCTGCACGGCATGGGCGAACCGCTGTACGAGCAGGTGGTGGGCAAAGTCGCCGACGGCAAACTGAACCGGCCGTGCCGGATCTACGCCCCGGTGGGCACCCACGAAACGCTGCTGGCGTATCTGGTGCGCCGTCTGCTGGAAAACGGCGCCAATACCTCTTTCGTCAACCGTATCGCGGACAATACCCTGCCGCTGGACGAGCTGGTGGCCGATCCGGTCAGCGCGGTAGAAAAACTGGCGCAGCAGGAAGGCCAGGCCGGCCTGCCGCATCCGAAAATCCCGCTGCCGCGCGATCTCTACGGCAGCGGCCGGAGCAACTCCGCCGGTCTCGATCTGGCGAACGAGCACCGTCTGGCCTCCCTCTCCTCCTCCCTGCTCAACAGCGCCCTGCATAAATGGCAGGCGCTGCCGATGCTGGAGCAGCCGGTGGCCGAAGGCGAAATGCAGCCGGTGGTTAACCCGGCAGAGCCGAAAGATATCGTCGGCTACGTCCGCGAAGCCAGCGATGACGAAGTGCAGCAGGCGCTGACCAGCGCTATCAACAATGCGCCGATCTGGTTCGCCACCCCGCCGCAGGAGCGCGCCGCCATTCTTGAGCGCGCCGCGGTGCTGATGGAAAGCCAGATGCCGACCCTGATGGGGATCCTGGTGCGCGAAGCGGGTAAAACCTTCAGCAACGCCATCGCCGAAGTACGCGAGGCCGTCGACTTCCTGCACTATTACGCCGGCCAGGTGCGCGACGATTTCGATAATGAAACCCACCGCCCGCTGGGTCCGGTGGTCTGTATCAGCCCTTGGAACTTCCCGCTGGCGATCTTCACCGGCCAGATTGCCGCCGCGCTGGCGGCCGGCAACAGCGTGCTGGCAAAACCGGCCGAACAGACGCCGCTGATCGCCGCCCAGGGCGTGGCGATTCTGCTCGAAGCCGGCGTGCCGCCGGGCGTTATTCAGCTGCTGCCGGGCCGCGGGGAGACCGTCGGCGCCGCGCTAACCTCCGATGAGCGCGTGCGCGGCGTGATGTTCACCGGCTCCACCGAAGTGGCAACGCTGCTGCAGCGCAATATTGCCAGCCGCCTCGATCCCCAGGGTCGCCCGACGCCGCTGATCGCCGAAACCGGCGGGATGAACGCGATGATCGTCGACTCGTCGGCGCTCACCGAACAGGTGGTGATCGACGTGCTGGCTTCCGCGTTCGACAGCGCCGGCCAGCGCTGCTCCGCCCTGCGCGTGCTGTGCCTGCAGGAGGAGGTTGCCGACCATACGTTAACCATGCTGCGCGGCGCCATGAGCGAGTGCCGGATGGGCAATCCGGGCCGCCTGACCACCGATATCGGTCCGGTTATCGATGCGGAAGCGAAAGAGAATATTGAACGCCATATTCAGGCAATGCGCGCCAAAGGCCGCACCGTCTACCAGGCGGTGCGCGAGAATAGCGAACACGCAAGCGAATGGCGCCACGGGACCTTCGTGCCGCCGACGCTTATCGAACTCGATAGCTTCGACGAGCTGAAAAAAGAGGTCTTCGGGCCGGTACTGCACGTGGTGCGCTATAACCGTAACGAGCTGGACAAACTGGTCGAGCAGATTAACGCCTCTGGCTATGGCCTGACCCTCGGCGTGCATACCCGCATCGACGAGACCATCGCCCAGGTCACCGGCAGCGCGAAGGTGGGCAACCTGTACGTCAACCGCAATATGGTTGGCGCCGTAGTCGGCGTGCAGCCGTTCGGCGGCGAAGGGTTGTCCGGTACCGGTCCGAAAGCCGGCGGTCCGCTGTATCTGTACCGTCTGCTCTCCAGCCGTCCGCAGGACGCGGTTGGCGTGACCTTCTCCCGCCAGGATGCGGAGCGCCCGCTGGACGCCCAGCTGAAAACGCTGCTGGAAAAACCGCTGCTGGCGCTGCAGCAGTGGGCCGCGGGCCGTCCTGAGCTGCAGGCGCTGTGCCAGCAGTACAGCGAGCAGGCGCAAAGCGGTACCCAACGCCTGCTGCCGGGGCCAACCGGCGAGCGCAATACCCTGACGCTGATGCCCCGCGAGCGCGTGCTGTGCGTGGCGGATAACGAACAGGATGCGCTGATCCAGCTGGCGGCTGTGCTGGCGGTGGGTTGTGAAGTACTGTGGCCGGACAGCGCCCTGCAGCGCGATCTGGCGAAGAAGCTGCCGCGGGAGGTTAGCGAGCGCATTCGCTTTGCCAAAGCGGAGCAGTTACCTGGTCAGGCCTTCGACGCGGTTATCTACCACGGCGATTCCGACCAGCTGCGCGAGCTGTGCGAGCAGGTGGCGGCACGCGACGGGGCGATTGTCTCCGTGCAGGGCTTCGCCCGCGGCGAAACCAATCTGCTGCTGGAGCGCCTGTACATCGAGCGCTCGCTGAGCGTTAACACCGCGGCGGCAGGCGGTAACGCCAGCCTGATGACCATCGGCTAAAACGGGCTCCCCGGTGGCGCTGCGCTTACCGGGGCTACCTGTCTCATGGCACGGGGGCGGCCAGTATT
>NZ_JBMAXV010000022.1:0-90402 GCF_048589245.1 Klebsiella sp. 10982 | reverse complement strand
AGTTTCAATAATTTTGAGTCATTACCCAGTTTTGAAGAAATATTTAATGATTATTTATATACTTCTGCAGTCGCTAAGGTATGAGCCAGCAAATCTTTATCAGACAAAGAGAGTGAGCAGTCAGCAAGGTCAGGCCATTCGATGTTAATCTGAGGATCATTCCATATAATACTGCGCTCAGATTGAGGTGCGTAGTAATTAGTTGCTTTATATACAAACTGCACCGTTTCGCTCAACGCCATGAAGCCATGGGCAAATCCTTCTGGGATCCACAGTTGACGCTTATTATCCGCGCTCAGTACCGCCCCTACCCATTTACCAAAAGTTGGGGAAGAGCGACGGATATCAACCGCCACGTCAAAAACCTCTCCTTCAATACAGCGAACCAGTTTACCTTGAGCATGCGGGTCAAGCTGGTAATGTAGACCGCGCAGGACGCCCTTCTGCGACTGAGAATGGTTATCCTGGACAAACTCGACTTTCCGTCCAACAACTTCATCAAAGAATTTACTGCTGAAGCTTTCAAAGAAAAAACCGCGCGAATCGCCGAAGACGCGTGGCTCGAAAATTAGAACTTCAGGGATATCTGTCTTAATAATATTCATAATTATCTGCCTGTTTACTTACCCAGAACTTCAGTTACCACTCGTGCGACACCCTGGCGCCAGTCCGGTAACGTCACACTAAATACGCGTTGGAATTTCTCGTTTGACAGGCGCGAATTCAGCGGACGTTTCGCAGGCGTTGGATAGGCAGAGGTCGGAATACCGTTCACCTCTTTAACAGCCAACTCAACTCCCTGTGCACGAGCCACTTCAAAGACATACTTAGCGTAGTCATACCAGCTTGTTTCACCGCTGGCTACCAGATGATATGTTCCAGCTACCGAACGGTTACGCTGCTCTTCACGTATAGCGATTGCCGTACAGTCAGCCAGCATCTCTGCGCCAGTTGGCGCTCCATGCTGATCATTAATTATCGACAATGTCTCTTTCTCGCCAGCCAGACGCAGCATCGTTTTAGCGAAGTTCGCTCCACGAGTGGCATATACCCAGCTGGTACGGAAGATAAGATGTCGTGGATTCGCTTGCTCCAACGCTATTTCGCCGGCCCGCTTAGTTTCACCATATACATTTAGCGGTCCAGTAGCCTCATCCTCAGAACGATAATGAACCCCCTGACCATCAAATACATAATCCGTTGAATAGTGAACCATGAGAGCGCCGAGCTTTGCTGACTCAGTAGCAAGGACAGCTACGCCTCGCTCATTCAGCAAGTCAGACAGTTCGCGCTCGCTTTCTGCCTTATCCACTGCTGTATGCGCTGCCGCATTCACTACCACATCAGGTTTAACCGAGCGGACTGTTTGAGCGATCCCTTCCAGATTAGTCAGATCACCGCACAAATCTGTATCAAAAAAGTCTACAGCAACCACTTCGCCCAATGTTGAAAGCGCGCGCTGCAGTTCCCAGCCTACCTGACCATTTTTACCAATAAGTAAAATCTTCATACATCAGTATCCTAATTATGACCGGCAGTCATTAATGCTCATTAAGCAGACGTTTCAGGTAAGCACCGTACTCTGTTTTCTTCAGGCGTTCGGCCTGAGCCGCCACACCTTCAGCGCTGAGCCACTGTTTGCGATACGCAATTTCTTCCAGACAAGCAACTTTCATTCCCTGACGTTTTTCAATGGTATGAATAAATTGCGAGGCTTCAATCAGGCTGTCGTGTGTACCGGTATCAAGCCAGGCGAAACCACGGCCAAGTAGTTCTACCTGGAGATCACCACGATCAAGATACATCTGGTTCAGCGTGGTGATTTCAAGCTCCCCACGCGCGGATGGCTTAACTTCCTTCGCCATTGCCACTACATCGGTGTCGTAAAAATACAGTCCGGTTACTGCCCAATCGGATTTTGGCTTCAACGGTTTCTCTTCAATCGATAGAGCTTTAAAGTTCTCATCAAACTCCACCACACCAAAACGTTCCGGATCGAGAACCTGGTAGCCGAAGACTGTTGCACCTGATGCTTTGCTGGCGGCGGCATCCAGTTTCCGGCCAAAGCTTTGGCCAAAGTAAATGTTATCGCCGAGTACTAACGCACAGGCATCATTACCGATAAACTTCTCACCGATAATAAAGGCTTGTGCCAGGCCATCTGGAGAAGGCTGAATTGCATATGAGAAATTCACGCCAAATTGAGAACCATCTCCCAGCAGACGCTGGAATGCGGGCATATCCTCCGGCGTGGTGATAATCAGGATATCCCTAATTCCCGCCAGCATCAGAACGGAAACCGGATAATAAATCATCGGTTTGTCATAGATGGGCAGCAGTTGCTTAGAAACACCTTGGGTAATTGGATATAGGCGTGTGCCGGAACCACCGGCGAGTACAATTCCTTTCATTCTCTTTTCCTTGTTAGTTGTTCAGGCCAAGACGCTCACCGGCATAGGAGCCATCGAGCACACGTTGCCACCAGGTCTGGTTATTCAGATACCAATGGACTGTTTTCTCAATCCCACTTTCGAATGTCTCTTCTGGCACCCAACCGAGATCGCACTGAATTTTCGCCGCATCGATAGCATAGCGGAGATCATGACCCGGGCGGTCTTTCACAAACGTAATGAGATCAGCAAACTGGTTTATATTACCTGGCTTCTGTTCAACGACTTTATCGAGAATGGCGCAGATAGTGCGAACAACATCAATGTTTTTACGCTCGTTGTGTCCGCCGATGTTATATGTCTCACCACTGTGGCCTTCAGTCGCCACTTTGTACAATGCACGAGCATGATCTTCAACATACAACCAGTCACGGATTTGCTCGCCGTTTCCATAGACAGGAAGCGGTTTACCAGCTAACGCATTGAGAATTGTCAACGGAATGAGTTTTTCCGGGAAGTGGTACGGGCCATAGTTGTTGGAGCAGTTGGTCACCACCACTGGCAAGCCGTAGGTGCGGTTCCAGGCACGAACCAGGTGGTCGCTGCCAGCCTTGGAGGCCGAGTAGGGACTGCTCGGCGCATACGGAGTCTCTTCTGTGAAGAGATCATCAGTACCATGCAGATCGCCATAGACTTCATCAGTAGAAATATGGTGGAAGCGGAAAGTTTGCTTATGTTCCGGGTCCAGAGCTGACCAGTACTGACGGGCAGCCTCCAGCAAAGTGAAGGTCCCAATCAGGTTGGTCTGAATAAAGGCAGCAGGTCCGTCGATAGAACGATCTACATGGCTCTCTGCGGCCAGGTGCATCACAATATCCGGGCGGAAATCGCTGAACTGCTCTGCGACAGATTTAGCATCAGTGATATCTGTCTGAGAAAACGAGTAGCGCTCATTACCTGAGACCGGAGCCAAGGATTCAAGATTACCAGCGTATGTAAGACAATCAATTACCCGAACTTCGTCGGAAGTATTCTCAATAATATGACGGACAACGGCAGAACCAATAAAACCTGCACCGCCTGTGACAAGGATCTTCATACTGTATCTCTTTCTGATTGAAAATATAATTTAACAACGCGACAATTTCGATATTTAATAAAAAAACTCAACAGAAAGTATCATATTAAATGCCGGGTTGCATACCAATAAGAATTACTGAGTAGTTATCTTTTGAAGCAGATAAAAACAATAAAATTTAATTTAGATAATCTAATAACTCCGCCGTCCTCATTTTCATTAGCTCAATATTCGATTTAGATTCAACATTTAAACGCACTACCGGCTCGGTGTTCGAGCTGCGCAGGTTAAAACGCCACTCCGGATATTCAATACTGATGCCGTCTGTGGTGTCCACGTTGACGGCATCCGGTTCATAGCGTTCACGGATGCGCGCTATTGCCGCCGCCGCATTCTCCAGCTTGCGGTTTATTTCCCCCGACGCCGGGAACGCCGCCTGCCGGTCCGCCACCAGCGCCTTCAGCGGGCTGTTCTTCAGGCACAGCAGCTCCGCCACCAGCAGCCACGGGATCATCCCGCTGTCGCAGTAGGCGAAATCGCGGAAATAGTGGTGTGCGCTCATCTCCCCGCCGTAAATCGCATCTTCCTGACGCATCCGCTCTTTAATGAACGCGTGCCCGGTCTTCGACATCACCGGCGTCCCGCCGCTGCGGGTCACCATATCCACCGTATTCCACGTCAGACGCGGGTCATGAATAATCCGGGCGCCCGGCTGCTTCTGCAGGAACGCTTCCGCCAGCAGGCCAACAATATAATAGCCTTCGATAAATTCTGCATCGTTATCAAACATAAAGCAGCGGTCGAAGTCACCGTCAAAGGCGATACCCATGTCCGCGCCGTGCTCGCGCACCGCATCCGCGGTGTCCTGCCGGCACTCCGGCAGAAGCGGGTTCGGGATACCGTTCGGGAAGTGGCCGTCCGGCTGGTGATGCACCTTGATAAAGGTCACCGGCACGCCTGCCGCCACAAAACGTTTCTCCACCTCATCAATCACGTGACCGGCTGCGCCGTTGCCGGAGTTTACCACCAGCTTCAGCGGACGGGTGAAGCTGGCCAGGTTCACGTAGCCCATCAGGTGGTCCACGTACTCCTGCAGCACCGATATCTGACGCAGGGTGCCGCGACGGGACGCGTCCACCGGCGCAAACTGATTCTCTTCCGCCAGGCGCTGGATATCGCGCAGCCCGGTGTCGCCGCTGATGGGCTTCGCGTTTTCACGCACCAGCTTCATGCCGTTGTAGTTCATCGGGTTATGGCTGGCCGTCACCTCTATCCCGCCGTCCACGCCCAGGTGGAAGGTGGCGAAGTAAATCTCTTCGGTCCCGCTCAGACCAATATCCAGCACGTCCGTTCCCGCATCCATCAGGCCTCTGGCCAGCGCCAGCTTCAGCGACTCGCTGGTCAGACGCACATCGCCACCCACCACGATCGTTTTCGGCTTCAGAAATTCGCCGTAGGCGCGTCCGATACGGTAGGCGATATCTTCGTTTAATTCTTCGCCCAGTTCACCGCGGATATCGTAAGCTTTAAAACAATTTAATTTTGCCATCTATTTAATCCTTAAATACAAATTAGCAACGACCATACTGGTCTTTAATACGGATAATGTCGTCTTCGCCCAGATAGGAGCCGGACTGGATCTCCAGCACTTCCAGCGGGATACGTCCCGGGTTCTCGAGGCAGTGCTCGGCACCAATGGGAATAAAGGTCGACTGATTTTCAGTCAGCAGGAACTGCTTGCCGTTGACCGTTATCTGCCCCGTCCCGGCGAGGATCACCCAGTGCTCGGCGCGGTGGTGATGCATCTGCATGGAGAACGCCCCGCCCGGCTTGACGGTGATACGGTTAACGTTGAAGCGCGGCGTCTGGACCACCACGTCACAGCGGCCCCACGGACGGTAGATTTCGCGGTGTCGTTTGTATTCGCTGCGCTGGTTGGCCTTCAGGTACTCCACGACCTTTTTCACGTCCTGGGCACGATTTTTATTCATCACCAGTACCGCATCCTTGGTGCTGACGATCACCAGGTCCTCAACGCCGATAGCCGCCACCAGCTTTTCGTCGCTGTTGATGTAGCAGTTCTGGCTGTTGTGCACCCAGGCATCGCCGGTCAGCACGTTGCCCAGCTCATCTTTCGGGCTGACGTCCCACAGGGCTGACCAGGAGCCGACGTCGCTCCAGTCGGCATCCAGCCCCACCACCACCGCATCGGCGGTCTTTTCCATCACCGCATAGTCAACGGATTCGTCGGGACAGGTGCTGAACACCTCATGGGGGATGCTGATAAAGTCGCTGCCGCTGTCGGCGGCGCGGACCGCAGCCGTGCAGACTTCGAGAATATCCGGGCGGAATTTTGCCAGTTCGGAGAGATACTTTTTCGCCCGGAACATGAACATGCCGCTGTTCCAGTAATATTCTCCGGAGGCGAGATAGGCCTGCGCACGCTCCAGGTCCGGCTTCTCGACAAAGCGGGCGACCTGATAAGGCGTGTGCTCCCCTTCCCCCAGCGCATTGCCGCGCTGGATATAGCCGTAGCCGGTTTCGGGGGTGTTCGGAACGATACCGAAGGTGACCAGATGGTCAGCCTGCGCATACTGCTCCGCGACGCGAATGGCGTCGTGGAAGACCTGCTGATTATTGATGATATGGTCCGCTGCCAGGACAAGCATCAGCGGGTCATCGCCATTCTGCGTGGCCTGCAGCGCCGCGAGGGCGATGGCCGGTGCCGTGTTGCGGCCCACCGGCTCAAGGATGATATTTTTTGACAGTTTACCGAGCTGTCTCAGCTGTTCAGCCACCAGGAAGCGGTGCTCTTCATTGCAGATAACCATAGGCTCATGGGTATCCAGACCGGAGAGGCGCGAGATGGTTTCCTGCAACATGGAGTTCTGCCCGTACAGTCGGAGAAACTGTTTTGGATAGAGTTCACGGGACATCGGCCACAGGCGGCTACCGGTGCCACCCGCCATAATCACAGGAAGTAACATGATAAAATCCTTAATAAAATATTAAATATGACGTTATGGAAGTAATGAGTCCTTCTTTTGCAAATTTTGGCAAAATTGCAAAAGAAGGAAGATTAAAAACACTTTGGATGGAATATAAATCTTATATTTTCTAATAAAAACTGAAATTAGATTCCGTGTTACCCCATTAAAAAACAACCTGGCTCTTGCCAGGCTGTTTTATCACGAATTAATCAAGCCATTCAGTATGGAATACGCCTTCTTTATCAGTGCGCTTATATGTATGCGCGCCGAAATAATCACGCTGAGCCTGAATCAGGTTAGCAGGCAGTACAGCGGAACGATAGCTATCGTAGTAGGCAATAGCCGCAGAGAAGGTTGGAACCGGAATACCATTCTGCACAGCGTAAGCAACCACATCGCGCAGCGCTTGCTGATAATCATCGGCGATCTGCTTGAAGTAAGGCGCCAGCAGCAGGTTGGCAATACCCGCATTCTGCTCATAGGCATCAGTGATCTTTTGCAGGAACTGAGCACGGATGATACAGCCTGCACGGAAGATTTTAGCAATCTCGCCGTAGTTCAGATCCCAGTGGTATTCATCAGACGCAGCACGGAGTTGGGAGAAACCTTGAGCGTAAGAGACGATTTTGCCCAGATAGAGAGCGCGACGAACTTTCTCAATGAACTCTGCTTTATCACCAGCAGTCTTCGCTTGCGGCCCGGAAAGAACCTTAGAAGCAGCAACACGCTGGTCTTTCAGGGAGGAGATATAGCGGGCAAAGACTGACTCAGTGATAAGCGATAGCGGTTCGCCCAGATCCAGAGAACTCTGGCTGGTCCACTTACCGGTACCTTTGTTTGCTGCTTCATCAAGGATCACGTCAACCAGGTATTTACCCTCTTCATCCTTTTTGGTGAAGATGTCTTTGGTGATGTCAATCAGATAGCTGCTCAGCTCACCTTCATTCCACTCAGTGAAAGTTTGCGCAAGCTCTTCATTAGAAAGCGCAAGGCCACCTTTCAGTAAAGCGTAGGCCTCAGCGATCAGCTGCATATCGCCGTATTCAATACCGTTGTGAACCATTTTGACATAATGACCAGCACCATCCGCACCGATATAGGTGACGCACGGCTCACCGTCTTCTGCAACTGCGGCAATCTGCTTGAGAATTGGCGCAACCAGCTCATAAGCTTCTTTCTGACCACCAGGCATGATAGAAGGACCTTTAAGCGCGCCCTCTTCACCGCCGGACACACCGGTACCAATAAAGTTAAAGCCTTGCGCAGAAAGTTCGCGATTGCGACGAATAGTGTCCTGGAAGAAGGTGTTACCACCATCAATGATGATGTCACCCTTATCCAGGTAAGGTTTCAGAGAGTCGATGGCACTGTCAGTGCCTGCCCCCGCCTTCACCATTAACAGGATACGGCGCGGAGTCTCGAGTGATTCAACAAACTCTTGCACAGTATAATAAGGGACCAGTTTCTTGCCGGGATTCTCAGCAATTACTTCTTCGGTCTTTTCACGGGAGCGGTTGAAAACGGAGACGGTATAACCGCGGCTCTCAATGTTGAGCGCAAGGTTACGTCCCATCACTGCCATACCGACAACCCCGATCTGTTGCTTGGACATTACATACTCCTGTCAGGTGTGGTCACTGCGAAATATTCGCAATTGAATCAACTAATAATTATATACTAAAGAAAACATCAGTAGTAGAAATAAATAAAATCAATATTACTGTAATCACCAGCTTTACTTCTGGCCAGAAATGCTCAAGCGAAGGATTAAGAATATCTTATGTGCGTATTAAGAATAAGGTAAATAACTATTTCCTGATGAATAACAAACGAAAAGGCCGCAAACAAAAGAAAAGGGAGATTATATATACAAATGCACCAAAAAAAGATACGCCAACTAGAAGATCAAATCTCTCCATTGTACTGAAATTAATAAAATAAATGTTCACCAAAAAAAGAGCCATTACCATAACTAAAGTCGAAATAATGGCTGGCCATATTTTTTTAATGAAGTCTGAAAAAATTATGGAGACAGTACTAAATAAGCACAACATGACAGGGAAGAAATTAATTATGTTAGCAAGCAAATAAAATTTTGCTAAAACTGATATTGAATAATTAACACCAATGATAAAAGAACCTACTTGCAAAAAAGCACCAACAAACCCTAACTTCATTAAAACATTCGTCTTACCTTTAGCCATAAATACAGAACCGGTGGTACTCAGAACCGACTGTATAATAGCTGTCGGAGCTAACCACTGCAAAACTTCTGCTGCAATATGCCACTGTGGACCAAAGACTATTGATATAAAGGGTCGACTTAGAATTGCTATACCACTCATTAGAGGACATGTTAAAACCAGAATAACAAGAACACAATTAAGATATGTGTCTTTGATTTTATTATTATCATCTTGATGATGGCTTAAAATAGGATATAAAGAGCGAGTCGCTACATAAGTCAAACTTTGAATCGGAAAGAGCATAATTCTATATGCAAGATTGTAACTACCCGAAATGAAGGACGACATGAACTTCCCGATCAAAAAACTATCAGCATTCCGGGAAAAATAAATAATTAAATTAAATATCGACAAATGAGCACTGAAACCAAAAATATCCTTAAGATCTTCCACTAAAATTAGTTTTTTAAAGGATGGCCGCCAGGATGATGCAAACCAAAATTGCAAAGCCGAACATAAATTAAGAACAATAGCTTGTATTACTAATACTATAAACACCATAACCCAAGTTTGCAAAAACTATTGCAAATATGGCCGCAAGTAATGAAGATGAAATCTCGATAGTTGAGATTTTTCTAAAATGAGACACCTTCTCCAATAATGCTAGATGCGTAGCGGCACAACTTGATAGGGGAAATGTAACACTAAGAAAAATTAAGACCAGTGTTAAGGAAGGTTCGCTATAAATATATGATATGAAAGGAGCTAGGCTAATCATTAAAATTGCAAGCATCACTCCTAAAAAAACATTTAACCAAAAAATAGAATTAATTTGGCTATTAGAAATGTTTTTCCTTTGAATAATAGCAGCTGCAGTTCCTAGATCTCTTAAGAGAATACCCAAATTCATAACAACGACAGCCATAGCCATCAAGCCATATTCAGCTGGGGGTATAATCTTAGCTAAATAAACAAGATTTACAACTTGGATAGCCATTTTGATAAATTGAGAAAAGGCATTCCATTTAGCATTTGATATTAAATTCATATATTCACACTTTTAGCCTGCAAAAAACAATGTGTAAAACTGATCAGTCAGGGTTTAATTTTATAAATTCATTTTGTAAGAACATTATTAATGACAATATTATGACTCAAAACATCAGATTTTTTATCATACCACACACCTTTCCCTTTAATGTTATTATCGCGAACAGAATTTCCTTTACCGTAAACTGTAATTGCAGCTACACTCTCAGGCATCACATTCACTTCGTTTAGAATTACAGAGTTATTTTCTGTGTGACTGTCACTTCCTAACGCAATTCCAACAATACCCCCATAATATCCTCTATAGAACTTTTTGTAATTAAGGGTAATTTTTACAATATTGTGAGAAACTTCACTATCAGATACACCATTTAACCAAATCTGAGGTTCACGATTGTCGAAAACTAAATTTTCTTTTATTACAACGTTTTTGACGAAATTTTTTCCTGTAACTTTACCTGTGACCCCTATATCAATTCCTCTGTTCCAATTCTTATAAACTGTATTTTTTATAATAAATATATTAGAGCTTGCAGAACCATTACCACCGCAATAAATGCCACTTTGCCCACAATCGTAGATAGCGTTTCCAACAATTGAGCATTGCTTACATCCTTCCATAACAATTCCATCCCAAACATCACATGATGGCTGCCAAGGGCCTTGTATTCTAGACGAGAAATTATTTGTAATTTTATTATTTGTAACAGTAATATATTGACCTCGTATCGATAAACACATACTACCATTAATAATGGAACAGTTACTAATAGAATGGTTCGTCCCCATGACCCTGACACAATGGGAAAAGAAAAACAAATCAGGAGTATAATTTTCAACAAATAAGTTATTGAGAGAACAATTAGATGCTGTTTCCGTAATAAAAATACAAATAAAATCAGGTTTACCTATATCATTAGAGATATTGTGACTGGAGGTGAAATATAAACCAAAATTATCTAATTTGTTATTGGATTCACGAATTACTAAACCATATTTCGACTCCGGTCGCCCTTCAGAAAAAAAAACGAAACCGGAATTTTTACCGGTGCCGATTACATCACATCCATCAGGCAGAGTTATTGACTCATCAAGGTAATAAAGTTTATCAACTTTTAAAACTTTTTTAGTTTTATTCATTAAACTCGATAAAAGAAGTTTTAGCTCCATTTTATCTTTATATATTCGAGATTTGAGTAATTTGAGATTATTATCTCGAATATCTAACTCTAAAGCATGGTAACTAGCCTTTAAATCAAATGAAAAAAGAGACAACATTGATAGAGCAGACAAGATAAACGAGCGTCGTTTCATCACTACCTCACAAATTACTCACCTCGGATGATAGAACCTTAATATAAAATTCGCGGTACTGACTAGCTATTTCTTTAGCTTCAAAACTTATTTGGCATGAACTAGATTCTGAAATTGCATTTGCAAAATCAAACTGTTTAAAATCTTTCCGCCAATCATTTGAAAGGTAAACATTTGGAAAAAACTCATTAAGCTCAGTAATTCCTCCTTTGGGTGATGTAAGAACAAATTTATTCGCCTTAGCACACTCTACAATTACCCGACCAAAAGGCTCATTCCATTTAACAGGAAGTATAACCGCATCAACTTGCTTTAAGAAATCTTCAAGTTCAACAATACCAAGTAAGCGAATAACATCGCTATATGACTCATCAAATTTCTCTTTATCATTTGAATTGGTAAATCCTCCAGCAGCTAAAAATTTATAACGATGACTATTTGCAGAAGCAATGTCACAGAATATGTCAAATCCTTTCTCCTCAGATAATCGACCTATGAAACCTATTGATTTCACATGCTTATTTTTTTCTATATTACTTTCAGTATGTTCACTTATAACTACAGGATTATAAATTCTTGCACTTGAAGCTTTTTTAAAAAAACCTGCCGTTAAATGCAGATCCTTAATAAAAGAACTAATGCCAACGTAACCAGTAACCAACCTACTAAGATATTTTTTAAAGGCGGATAAGACCCTCACTTCAATCCTATTAGGATCCATGTTTTGGCCATTCCTAAAAAGAGAACTATTAGGATGAAGAAGATAATAATCTCTCGAAGTGTGAACTACCTTACATTTACACATACGAGCAGCAAGCCAGACTGATACTGACCAGCCGGCAAGGTTATTTGTATGTATGATATCTGGTTTATGTTTTTTTACTTCTTTGATGACTATATTTAAGGCCTTAATGTTAAATAAATCTAAAACATGCCATAGTATTTTTTTTAATCTGGATTTATGTATTTTATCATATGGCCAATAAACATTAGGAATTGGATATGAAGAATTTAAGACGCCAGAGTATATAGCATCTTCTTTTGAGCCTTTATTATTTAGAGATAATACTGTAACCTGATCACCCAAATTAACCAAACCTTCGGCTAATAATCTTACAGATACTTCAGCACCGCCAACTTTATAAGGATAATAAAGTGTGTTAATAATCATTACCTTCATTTTACTACCTTGCTGTTTTCTTAGGAAGAAGAATATAAAAAAGATAAAATACAAACATTAAAATGAATTCAAGTGATATATATTTAATGCCATAAATAATATCTTTCCTACTTGCAACTAAAATTAATGACACTAAAGGAAAATGAAAAATCATATTCCTACTAGCTTTAGCTGAGGAATAAAAATATGCAATTAAAAATCCCAATAATACTCCATGGCAAATCACTCCAATATTACCCAAGGAATGATAGGCTTCAGTAAATATGAAGCTACCACCTTTGTCGTCATATATTTTTGGCTCATTGAAGGAAAAAACCTCTGATTTATCATATCCGAAAATGGAAAATATAAAGCTAGGCACAATAAAAAACACAGGGTAAAACAAAAACATCAACCCACCGTATGGAATATTATTATAGGAGTGGGTAGCAATTTCATTAGCAAGGTTTGCGATGGTAAAATGTGTTTCAAATAAAACTGCGTTGATAATAGCAGATAAAAAGGATCCACCTGAAGTTTCAGATGAGGCACGAAGGTATAAACCAAGGCCTGCGAACACAAATAACAGGGAAACGAATAAAAGAGATTTTGTAATTGTCTTAATTGAGATCTTTTCAGATAAAAATCTATATGAAGCAAATGTCATTATTAAAAGTAGAAGAGTCTCTCTTCTGCCTTGCACGAATATAGAGAAAAGCACAATGCAACTAACGATGAGTATCCACTTTGAGATACGGGATACTTTTATAACCTGGGATGCACACAATATAGAAAAAATCGCCATCAGTCCTGATGAAGAAATCAAAACATCTTTAATCCCATTTTCGGCATTACCGGAGAAAATTGCAATATATGGTGTGCGCAAAAAAGCAATATAACCACCATAATACTGAATACCCCAAATAAAGCATCCAAGAGAAAAAACACAATACATTAAAGATAAATAACTCAAGAAATTATTATCGTTTAAAATTCCGAAGTTGCTCTTTTTTTTCCTAATGAAGTATGCGTATGATAAAATCACAGATACAACACCAACAACATAAGTAAATACCAAATTATTAACTACTTCAGGTAATACCATCGCGCCAAGCGGAGCAAAGCTTGAAAATTGTAAATATAATAAGCCGAAATAGATATAGAAACATGTTACTATTATCCATAACAAAAGAGCCATACTAACTCCTGCTTTCTAAAATTTTAACAGCTTGAGCTGCAAATTTTTCAGGTTCATTTTCGACAAAAAGACACCCATTTATATTATCTATACCTTCAGCACCAACATCAGTAGCTAAAGTAGGTATTTTTGCCGTTAAAGTTTCCAACACTTTTAATTTTATACCAGCACCAAAACGAAGTGGTACAACCGATAAGGCCGCTTTCTCAAAAAAAGGAATAGGTGATTCAACAAACCCTGTTACCAGTATCTTTTCCGACTGCATCTGAACTATTTCTTCTGGTGGATTGGCTCCTACTATATAAAAAGTTGAGTCCGGTATTTTTTTAATTATAAGAGGAAATATCTCATTTAGAAACCAAAAAACAGCATCAATATTTTCCTTACGATTCATTGCCCCCCAAAAAATAATGTTATTTAATGTTACGTTGTTTCGATTAACATCATGGAATACTCCTGAAACTTTGGGGTAGTCAACATTTATTCTAACATTTTTCCAATTGATGATCGTTTTAACTATGTCCTTATCTTTATCATTAAGCACGGTGATTTCACCTGCCCGATTAAATACTTTTCGTTCCCAAGAAATCATTTGCTTATATCTAAAATAATAGATAATTTTTTTTAAAAAACTCTTCTCTCTTATATAGAATCTATATAATGATTGTGAGAGCACATCATGCAAAACTAGATTACATTTAGACCATAATTCCACAGGAATATTTGATATACCTTGTTCAAATTCGATATGAATATAATCATACTCTTTGCATTTTACTAACGACTTTATTCTAGAGTCAGTTTTTGCTGCTATATTAATAGGCAGGTAAAAATTAGATAAAAAATTAATAAGCCTTCTAACATTAGTAATTTTTAGAAGATTAGTCGAATTCAATCGCTGATAATCAGCCAAATTAATATAAGACTCCTCCCTTTCATTATAAATAGCTATTAAATCAATATCTTTCGCATTATTTTTTTCTGAAAGGCTACATAGACGTGAATAAGCTAGCTTCTGACCCGCCTCGGGAACGGAAACACTAGGCAAGTGCATTGTAACAAAAAGTATCTTTTTACTCATTATACTCACTTAACATTTATTTTATGGCATGGACTATATCTTTCTATCATTGCAATCGCTAGATATAGCCTAAGTTCGGGGATGTTTACCAGTGTAAAAAGTTGTAAATATTAATTTAATATTATTAATATTTAGTTTCGAAACTTCAATTAAAATTAATCTGACAAAATGATAAAGGAGATAAAATTTATTACGTGAATAATATTTAGTTGATAAGACGGAATCGAATAACCTTTCTTTATATCGCCAGGCAGGCATAACAGTTTCAGTTCGAGATAAGGAGTGATTGATTCTTGAGACAACCTGGATGTTTACGCAAACACCGTTACGCTCAATCGCTTTAATCCTTCTAAAAAGGCTTACATCAACTCTATATAAAGCAAATCTCGTATCAAATAAATCCGGATAAAAATCCTTCATTTTATCCACAAGACTTTTATAAATCACCAAACCTGAACCTATTGAATAAAAAAATATTTTTCTTTACTGTTATGTTCGTATTGTTCCTCAACAGGCATACCATTGTATCTTGGATAAAACTCTATTTCAGTTTTATTGTCAATGATTTTTGGCACCTGCAAATCCACCTCATTTTCTGAAGAGAGATTAGAATCAATATCGAAGAAAAAATTAGCATCTAGCAAGCTATCGTCATCAAGCAGGATAAATCTATCCGCATGCTGATATTTGTTAATAACTTCATTGTAAAGAAAACTTAAAGGTTTATTATCCAAAAACTCTTCAAAGAAAAAATTTTTAACTTTTCCAGGTGGTAGTGCTTCTTTGAAAATATTATAATTTATTCTATTAGGACCATTATTAATTAAAACCAGGTCATAATTTTGATATGAGTTATTCAATAAGCTATTAATAGTTAGAGAGTTTTCTATTTCTTTGTTATACAATATAATAGCAATTAATGTATTCATTACGTCTCCTAATTCGAACCAAAAAATTCCTCATAACATACCCGCAGAAAATAAACATAATTATTAGAAAAGTTACAAAACTTATTAACCACATTACATATAATCAATGAATAGTGCTAAAAAACATGAAGAGTATAACACCCAATGCCATATCATTAAGTCACTTTTTACAATATTCAATCTTTCCAATAACGTGTATGCATACTAAACTTTTTAATTATACTTAATGGTATATTTTTATATTTTTGGCCGATTTTGTATCCCAAAAATTTCATTAAGTTATTGATACAAGCAACAGGTATCCATAATGGATTATTTCTCAACAAAAAGAATATTTCCGAAAGGATAAACTTTTTACCCTCACCTCCAGCTCCCCCAAAAGCTTTGCGAATCCACGGCTCATCTGTATGAAACACTCCGATGTCAAAATAGCGTTTGAATTCCTCAAGTGGGCTATAGTTATGAGAGTGTGCAACTAAAGCGTCATGGACATATGCAACTTTATAACCAGCCAAAACGGCTTTCGCTGTATAATACATATCTTCACAAAGTATTGTATCAGACGGAAAACCACCTAGTTCTCTGAATGCCGTTAACCTATATGCCGAGAAAGAATTAGACATAAATACAGTTTTCAAACCCATTCGAGGTATATCAGAGATACCACAAGTATAGCTTTGGGATGGATAATTAAAATATCTAGCATGCTTTGCAATTGGATTAGCATCATCGTGGGGTAATTGTCGACCATATGCACAGACGACTTGCTCATTTTCAAACGCAGCAAGAATAGCCTCAATAAAACCAGCTTTTGGTACAGCATCTTGCGTTAAGAAAATAACAATATCGCTATTACTACCGAAATCTAATATAGCTTTATTGCGCGTTCCGCCATGATTAAATTCAACGCTTGGGATCGTAGATATTGCAAATCCAGCATTTTTAGCTAAAAGAACCGTATCATCCTTACTACTTGAATCTATGATGCAAATCTGCGCATCCTGAGGTGCATATTTTTTTATATATAGCACGGTTGAGCGCCAGAGTTCACCGCCATTATAAGTAGGTATTGCTATAAAATATTTCATGAGAAGAAAATGTCCACTAGGTAATTGTAATTTAAACTAATAAGCCCCATCTTTTTTCAAAACGACACCAATAGTTTTAAACAAAATAGCAATATCATTCCACATTGACCAGTTTTTTACGTACCAAGCATCCAAATAGACACGCGTTTCATAATCGACATCACTACGCCCGCTCACTTGCCATAAACCTGTCATTCCAGGTTTACTGAGAAGGTAATAATCGACCTCTTCATTATACCTCACCAGTTCAGCTGTTATAATTGGTCTTGGACCTACCAAGCTCATTTCACCCTTAAGAACATTAAACAGTTGAGGTAACTCATCTAAGCTTGTTCTTCGTAAGAAACTACCGATCTTAGTAACGCGTGGATCATTTTTTAATTTAAATGTTGAATCCCACTCTCGTTTCGCATCCATATCTTTCTCAAGTAATTCATCCAAGACCTCTTTTGAATTAATTACCATTGATCTAAACTTAAGACATTTAAATGGCTTCCCCCCTTTTCCAATTCTTTCATGTCCATAAATTGCGGGACCGCCATCTTTTTTAACTTTTTGACTAATATAAATTAGTACGGGAGAAAGCACTGTGATGATTGCCAATGAGCCTATGACATCAAATGAACGTTTAAGAAAGCGGGATGACCATTTTGCTAAATTCTGCTGAACCCTAAATATCATGACTTCATGGCTAAAAATAAAAGACATATCGGTACTATCCAATGGCATCCCTCGTAGCGTTGGAATGACCGAAACATAACGATATCCTTGAA
Organism: Klebsiella sp. 10982; assembly: GCF_048589245.1. Taxonomy (NCBI): domain Bacteria; kingdom Pseudomonadati; phylum Pseudomonadota; class Gammaproteobacteria; order Enterobacterales; family Enterobacteriaceae; genus Klebsiella; species Klebsiella sp. 10982. The sequence goes on along the minus strand of NZ_JBMAXV010000022.1, from coordinate 73,166 downwards.
TCATGAAGTTTCTTAGCCAATTATTTCTTATATCACTCTGATCTGATTCAACAGCGACAATAAATTGAGTTTTTTTATTTATACCTTCTAACCATTTAGGGGACTCAGCAATAACTGGTAGTCCATTAATTTGTTTTCCTGAAGTTGATAATCCATCACTTGCTACGAACCCCACAATATTTAAACCGAGATTCCGTTCACTATTTATTGCTAAATATGCTTCTTGTGCATTCGCTCCGCAACCAATAACCCATGTGTCACGTTGCCATAAATTTAATTTATGTAAAATTAATTTTGCTGTCATCCTCAACGTTGGAACAAGAACTAATACCAACCCCCATGTTAGGATCCATGCTAACCGAGGGAAAGACCAAGTGGTAAACGCTAATACAGCAATTTCAATAGTAGCGAAAATCACTAATGTGCGTAGAATTTCTTTTAACTCAAACCAAAATGTTTTTCTGTAAAAATAATGTCGCAATCTCATTGAATACCAGCCAATACAGAAAAAAGCCAATATCCAATGCAAAAAAATCCATCCTTCCATCACTGTAGAAGAAAAAAGATAGGATGTATCATTAGTAAAAAAAAACATAATCCAAATAGCTAAATAAATTGAAGCCACAAATCCTAATAGATCTGAAATTGCTAGTGAAAAACTGACTAAAACATTTCTGACAAGGAGTGTCATGATGTCCTCTCAATATATATTTACAATCATGTCAACCTACTTTTTTTTAATTTTTCATCCAAAGTCTTTAAATTAGTTAGGTAATGAGTTGGCCTATGAATTTATTTTAAATCATAGGCCAATTATAATTATTTAATTTGTATTGTTTTTGTCAGAATAGGAATAACCGTAATGGCTATATCCATATCCATAATAACTGCTGGCTTTTTTAACAACACCGTTTAAAATGCATCCTTTCACAATGACACCACTATGCTCAAATCGCTTAACACTAACATCAATTTCTTTAGCAGTATTTGTCTCAAATCTTGCCACTAATAATGTTGTTCCTGCATAGTGCCCTATTATTGCAGGATCTGTTACTGCAAGAATTGGAGGCGTATCCAGTATAACAATATCATAATTCTGACTAGCCCAATTTACTAACTCTCCAAAGCGCCGATGCATTAGTAATTCAGCTGGATTAGGAGGTAATATACCTCTTGAAATAAAATCAAATCCAGCACCATCGATAATTTTTACAGCGTTTTGAACATCAATTTTTCCAGATAAGATATCTGAAAGCCCATTTTCATTGTTAGTTTTAAATAATTTATGAGCGTAGCCTTTTCTCATATCTGTATCAACATAGAGGACCTTCTTGCCTGCCTGAGCAATTACAGCTGAAAGATTTGAACTTACGAAAGTTTTTCCCGCATTTGGACTGGCTCCTGAGATCATCAATACATTATTTCTTGATTCCATCATTGCGAAATGTAAACTAGTTCTTAAACCTCGTATGGATTCAATTGCAAGATCAGCCGGATTCTCTAGAGCAAGAAACTCATAGTCATCTTTCACATTTTTTCTTCTCCATCCGGCATTACGAGATGCAGTTTTAGCTAGTGATTCAGACACCGGTATGCTTGCATATACGTTTATACCCAATTCTTCAAGCTGTTCCGGTGTTTCAATTCCACGTCTTAGGAAGACTCGAATAAGTACAATCCCAACGGACACTATAATGCCTAGTAAAACACCAATAATAATTATTATGGATTTTTGTGGTTTAATAGGCTTAGGTTGAGTAACTGCATTATCAATAATGCGAACATTACCAATAGCACTTGATTTAGCAATACTCAATTCCTGCTGTCGATTCAAGAGCATCATATAAACTGCTCTTCCAGACTCTACATCGCGATTTAATCTTAAAATTTCCTGTTGTGTGACAGGCATATTTGAAACACGCTTGTTGAGCTTTGATTTTTCATCCAAAAGAGTTTTCCGCTTTTCTAACAATGCTTTATAGGTCGGGTGCTCTTTTGTATAAAGTTGAGAAATTTCTGACTCACGAAAAGTTAGCTGATTAAGCTGATTATCAACATTTACAATTTGATCTAATACTGATTTAGCCTCAAGAGATAAGTCAACTGAATCGCTTTTCTGACGAAATTGGTTTAATTTGTTCTCGGCCAAGTCAAGATCCGTTCTGACTTTTGGGAGTTGCTCATCCAGAAAATCTAAGCTTTTAGCATCTTGCGCAGCTTGTCTTGCTATATTTTGAGTTAAATAATTTGAACTAATATTATCAAGGATTTTCTTGATTAATGATGGATCATATCCAATCAGGGAAAGCGTAAGCATTCCTGTGTCTTTGCCCTGATCGGCAACCTTGAATTTTTCTTTTAAATCTGTAATAGCTTCTAGCCGGCTAATATAATAAATATTAAACTTAGTTCCTTTACTTGCATCGATATTATTGACCTTTATTGATATTCCTTGTTCCTCTATAAGTTCTCCGACTTTACCATTTATTGTTCCACCTTGATAATCAATAACATAATGTTTATCATCTAAAACATTAAGCTTTATCAGTGGTACATCACCATCTTTATTCTTTGGTAAATAAAGTCTTGATATTTCAAGCTGTCCTGGTGCCTCCCCTGATAAGCGAGCCCATCCTCGCCCAAATATTGGAAAATAATCTTGTACTACATATGCTTGTAAATTGAGATCATCTACTGTTTTTCCCAAAATCATACGCGACTGGAGCAAAGCAATTTCTGGGGCTGATTGAGGTTGACTATCAGGTAGCATTTGACTCAGATTACTTAAAATACTGTTACCTTGCTTTTGTTCCACTTGAATTAGCGCGTCAGTTTGATAAACGGGAGTGGCAAAAATAGCATATATCAAAGCTAATAAGATGAAAAGTGAGGTTACAGAAACAATGAGTTTTCTGTGATCTATTAATTCACCCAGTAAACGACCGAAATCAATTTCACTCGAGTCTGGTGTTGGTTGTTTGTTGGTAACTGATGACATTACGATATTCCTACTTATTTAGAGTCAAGCTTCTCGACCCATCCATTTGCAGCCTGTTCAATCAAATTATAAACAGAGGTAAATGCTTCTTCACTTTTACGATAAGGATCGGGAATGTCTCTCTTGTTAATCCAATGACCAAATAGCATCGTTTTACCTCGAGCTTCCGGAGCGATTTTGCCTATTTGCTCTAAATGAGTTTTCTCCATTACCAGAATAAGATCATAATCTCGGGCTATATTACTATCAAACTGCCTCCCTTTATGCCCCTGAAGAGAAAGACCATGTTCCTCCGCCACTTTAATAGCACTTGCATCAGCCATATGGTCCACTAGTGCTCCGGTCCCAGCAGAATCTATTCTTTTGTTTGGTAATTTTTTACGTAAAATGCGCTCACCAATAGGAGAGCGGCATATGTTTCCTGTACATACGACTAAAATTGAATCAAACATTAATTTGGCCATCTCTTGATATATCGTACGGTCTCTGTCATGTCGTGAACACCAGTTATAGTTGGTACAAGCTGAGATATTACGCGGTTCCAACGAACAAGCGGTGCAGTAGTAACATATACAATATCATATGGTTGTAATTGAAATTCAGTTCCCAAAACCATTGCAGATGCATCTTGAGCATTTAGCTGGTAGATATTTGCAATCTTACCCTGCTTGTCACCCTTTAACTGACGAACTACGAATATTCCTGTTGCATCACTCATTGATTGGGATAATCCATCAGCATTACCCAACGCTTCTGCAAGAGTCATACCACTGCGATCCATCTTAAGCGTACTCTGTTTTCCCACCTCTCCCATGACAAAAACCTTGAGATCATCATTACGCGGAATAAAAAGTATATCGCCTGGGAATAACAAATGATTCTGAGTAAGATCGCCTTTCTGCATTAGCGCATACAAGGAAATCTTAGTATCTTTACCATTATGAGTCAGTACGACATTTCGCCAGTCAGCATCAGCCGCTAGGCCCCCTGCCGCATTAATAGCATCCATCACAGTTAAAGGGATATTTGTAATTGCTTGTTTCCCCGAATTTGTAACCTCCCCTGTCACATAAACTTTTTGCGAGCGGAAAGCTGCGATGCTGACATCCACCTGGGGACTTTCAATATATGTTGTTAATCTATTTGCAATATCTTGACGAACCTGGCTTAAAGTCTTTCCAGCTACCTGAACTTTACCTATGTAAGGATAAAAAATTGTTCCATCGGAATTCACCCAGTTACCCGTATCACTGGCGCTACGATATTGACCAGCTGGAGTCGTCAATTCCGGGTGATCCCATACCGTAACCATGAGTACGTCGCCCACCCCAATGCGATATTCATAGCTTTTTAACAAGCTGTCTAGCTGAGGATTTGAACGTGCAATAACTGGTTCGGGGCGAAGTTGATCTATCAGCCCCGGCGTCATAGGATAGACATTCACCAGTTTATCCAAATCGTAGTCGCTATCCGGTAATTCAACTACGTTCTTACGCAGACTATTTAACCCCTGTCCCGGCATAACGGTACAGCCTGATAAAAAACCTATTGCTAATGCCAATGCCAATGCCAATGCCGAAAATCTAACAATTTTTTTCTTCATAATGTCACATCATCAGTAAACCAAAAGTTTCTAATCCCCAAACAACAGTCTCTTTCCAGAAACTGTGTTAAGGCTATAAATTAAAGGGAATTTCAATCCCAGCGCTTGCGCCTACATCATCGCTATCATTATGGTTAGCATCGGTATACCAGAGAGAAGTGTTCAGTCGTACCGATTTGTACACATCGCCACTCCAGCCCAGTTGCACACCTTTTAATGTATCTGAGTGAGGAAACGCCTTGTTGATTGACTGATTTTCTGGGTTAACCTTCGCATACGCTAAACGTGCGCTCCAGCGCTGATTATCCTCTGTCACCAATTCAACTTTACCCGCAAAGAGTTGGCCATCGCCTCCCATAGCATCACCGAGTGAGTAGCCTTGCTGGTAGTAGCCATCTTTATAGATATGGTGTGTATACGTATAATTGGTGCGGCTCATATTCGATCGGGTATCGTGAGCCTCCAGATACCAGTTAACAGCATCTTTGCCCCAACCGTGGTGGCCTTCGACTCCGCCAAGGAACATATTTGCTGAAGGTAAAAAGCCGGACTCATCTTCGCCAATCATTTGACCGTATAAGCTGATCGGCAGGCCCAGCGTAGGTTCCAGTTTCAACTTAAAGTCAAAACCAGCAAGCTGGTTGCCTGGCTCATTAGGATCGTTTGCTTCGGTATTATCTTTACCCGTCAGGCCGTCCCAAAAATTACTAAACGACTCGGGTCTTCCCTCCCCTCCCCACTGCATAATGCGCGATGCGCCAAGCTCAAGTGACTGGAAGGGGGAAAAAGTCAGACGACCACCGATAATCTTGGTATGCGGTACGGCAGTATATTGATTCATCTGGCTGGCAGAGATCTGATACTGCCATGGCCCCACCCAGCGCAGCCACCAGGTTTCCGGCGCCGCCTGCTCTGCCCGCTGCATCAGGAAGCCGGTCATCGGCCGCATGGCATCCCCGCGGATCAGGCTGCCTTCATAGCCCGGTCCCCACCACTGCGGTATCTGGCCAAATGAGAGCCACTGGTTCCAGAACTTCACTGCGCCGTAGGCGCCATTGGCGTTGAAGCGCGATCCGTTGCTGATCCGCTCTCCCCCTTCAACGTTGCCCTGGAGGTGTACGTCCCACCACTCGCCACTGTTGTTGAATGCCAGACCTAACGAGTTATCTGCCGGCTGCGTCTGGCCAAACCCCTGCGGAGTGCCCGGCTGGTCGGTTGAGGTGTAACCGGTGACCCGAAAATCAGCTTTTAAGGCAGACAGTCGCTGGTTAATACGGGCCAGCACCACTTGCTCAGAAGAATAGGACGGTTTGGCCTTTTTCAGCGCCCGGGCGATTTCTTCCTGGCTCAGCGGCCACGTCGACAGGCTCAGATGAATGACCCCACGGTCAGAAAGCCAGGCAAGGTCATTTCTCAAATCGTTGTCATTTACCACTAACCCAGCCGCGTAAGCCTGGGCTCCCAGAGAGGAAAGCAACCCCAGCGTCACGGCAATGCGCGCAATTTTTATCATTGTACAAGATCCATTTTCAGCCCCGCTGTCGTATCTCAATGAGAATGAGGGGAATACCAAGATAGAAAGCGCTCGCGGCACCAGTCGACTTCACTGTGCAACACCGACGAGGCAAGTACATTTACCCTAAGCTGCTTATCACCCTTATAACATCTGCCCAGCTCACAATGTAGGCGAATTTTATCGTCCAGGCTATGGACGAGGCGGGAAAGTTAATGCACAGGCAATATCAGCAGCCTACCCTGACCACCTTCAAAGGATACCCGGTGTTTATGATAAACATCTGATGGTGATGCTCATCTCAGGTCAGTCGATAAAAGCAGCCGTTCACCATCGTCCCGCGTGCGATACAGATAGCGGTTTCAGCGACGCTACCGCCCCTGGCTTAACAGCTACCAGCGCACTGACTTCATGATTGGCATATTTTATCGACCTGCGGATGAATAATTGGTCAGGCCTTATTTTAGCGGCGTTAAGTTTACGGGATTTCGGTCCCAATTGGGAGTCTTGAGACCGAATATCTGCCAATTAACGCCGCCCGGTGTTTTACTGGCAAAAAATAAGCGTGTTATCAATTAAGATTATTTACTGCTTTCAGCTGGTGATCAGCCGTACAATGTTACAATAACAGCGCAAAATCGCCTAACTCACTGTAAAAACACATTTTTTCCGCAATGATGACGCCATTGAAAAATCAGATGATAGCGTGATAGTCAACTACAATTTCTAATAGTTTCTGGGGGTCTGGATATACTACTAATCAGTTCCAGGTGCTTTCTCAGCGCATTTAAGAAACATCTTATCACCGCTATATCCAGGCAAATATTCAATGATAATGTAGTAGCACTTCATTATTTCATAAATATGAATTATCAATTGACCGGTATATAGTAGATTATTTTCTTATTTGCCTAATTAACCGGCGAAAACGTAATTTCCCCGGTAAAATAAATGGCGATTACCACACTTGCTTATGCAGATCGTTTCGGGTAAAGGGTTTATCCAGCGGTCCCACCGCAGTGGCGATTTGTCCCAGCAGGGATTGAGTGGGTGCTTTGCTGCCGCTGTGCAAAAGGATAAGCGGAACCATCACCAGGCATGCAACCCCGCCCCATGAGATATTCACGCTTTCCGCATGGGTGGTACGTTTTTGCAGCAGCAGGAACAAAGCGCTGCCAGCAGCGCCGAGCAACAGGCCCGCGATCACTTCCGAAACAGAATGCGCATGAATGACAAGCCGTGAATACCCCACTACAACGGCCAGAATATAGCCGGTGGCGACAGCTACTTTTTGCAGTCCCGCGGAAAAACGCGCGCTAAGCAGCCACAGGAAGATAGGCCAGAAGGCCGCGGAGAGCGCGGAGTGACCGCTAAAGCCGGTGTAGTCCAGCTCGCGTATCCCCAGGCCCCAGCCCATAAAGGCCAGTTTAGAGGCGCAGACGATGGCGCCGGTGATGCCGAACAGCAAACTCCACTGCCACGCCAGCAACCGCGACGTTTTACGCAGCATCAGGACAATAAACAGCGCCGCTGCGCTGGGCAGCAAAACGGTGCTATCGCCAAAAAATGAGATGAGTTGCCAGTTCATATACCTGTGATCCTTCGATGATGTCCACTGCCGTGCTCAGGGATTATCCGTAATGTCTGTACCAGCTCGCATGCCAATTCATTTCACATTTTTATGCATGCAAGTGAGATGTTTATAGCGGAAACATGATCGCAGTCAAGTTTTATTTTTGGCTGACATTGACCGCTTTCCCTGTGCTTTAAGAATTGTCGCACTTAGTGACTATTCATAAAGCATTATTGCCGCTACTCCGACCATTGCACCACAGAGCCCAGAGACAAACTACCAGAAGTCTCCGAAGCCAGACGTTTCTTTACAATCGTTATAACATTCACGCTATGAATAATTTCTGCATAACGTTATGAGCGGCAGGACGAATGTTCTGGCCCTGCCGCCCGGCACATGCTGGCAATCAGGCCAGCAGTTTTTTAATACTTTCGCGGAATTTGGTGCCTTCTTTCAGGTTACGCATCCCGTAAGTAACGAAGGCCTGCATATAGCCCATTTTCTTACCACAGTCGTAGCTTTCGCCGGTCATCAGCATCGCATCAACGGACTGCTTTTTCGCCAGCTCGGCAATGGCGTCGGTTAGCTGGATACGGCCCCATGCGCCCGGTTCGGTACGCTCCAGTTCGGCCCAGATATCCGCCGACAGCACGTAGCGCCCCACCGCCATCAGGTCCGAGTCCAGGGTCTGCGGTTCGTCCGGTTTTTCGATAAACTCGACGATACGCGCCACCTGCCCTTCGGCTACCATCGGCTCTTTGGTCTGGATCACGGAGTATTCGGAGAGATCCCCCAGCATGCGTTTCGCCAGTACCTGGCTGCGGCCGGTCTCGTTAAAGCGGGCGATCATCGCGGCGAGGTTATAGCGCAGCGGGTCAGCGGTGCCGCCGTCAAGAATGATATCCGGCAGCACCACCACAAACGGGTTATCCCCGACGACCGGGCGGGCACAGAGAATGGAGTGGCCCAGGCCCAGCGGCTGCGCCTGGCGCACGTTCATGATGGTCACGCCCGGTGGGCAAATCGCCTGCACTTCCGCCAGCAGCTGACGCTTCACACGCTGTTCCAGCAGCGCTTCAAGCTCGTAGGAGGTGTCGAAGTGGTTCTCTACTGCGTTCTTCGAGGAGTGCGTCACCAGCACAATCTCTTTGATCCCGGCGGCGACGATTTCGTCCACAATGTATTGAATCATAGGTTTATCAACGATCGGCAGCATTTCCTTTGGAATTGCCTTTGTGGCCGGCAGCATATGCATGCCTAGTCCTGCGACCGGAATAACCGCTTTCAAATTCGCCATATTCATCTTCACCTGTTTGGTTACAAAACACGCGGTTTTGCAAAATTGTACATGTCACAAATCCATTGAAACTGATAATACACGGATACTGCCCGGGCATCTGCCCGCCAAATTCTTAAATTCACTGTCACCCTAAAGAATACACACAACTTTCTTTTATCAACAGTTTGAAGTGAGAATAATCTTATTCTCCATCAGGTTATTCAGCGGCTTGCTTCTTTGCGCCGCTCCACATGGCTGAAAAGCCTGTCCGCTGCGGCCAAAGAGGCGCCAGCCCTGCGCCGCCGTCCGTATGCCCGGAAAGAATAGGTTCAGATAATAAATTTATCCAGAAAATATATTTCAGCATTAACCGCCAGCCATGGCGGCATAATACCCGCAAACCACGCCAGAAATCTGCGATCATGCCTATTATGTACTCACTTCATAATATGAATTATGCCGATTTTGTGAGCGGACGTTGCACTTTCTCCAGCTCTGAGCATCCGCGCTCGCCGGAACGAACCATGATAAAAAGCCCCTTTTGCGGCCTCGCTGAAACGCAGCGGAAGCAGTTCTGATATCTGCAAGCTAATTCCAGAGGACTCACCATGGTGTTATTTTTCCACTGTTCTTTTCCGGAACATAATTCTTATCGATTCGCTTAATCTGCTGAAAATATATCCACCCCTGGCAGGGTGACATCCGCATCGTTATTGCATTTTAGACTCATCTTATCCATGATCGTCCTAACACATACCGCAGTCGTACAGGTTTAAATACTTATGGAATGGATTGCCGACCCGTCAATCTGGGCAGGTCTCGTCACGCTGGTGGTTATCGAGCTGGTGTTGGGTATCGATAACCTGGTCTTTATCGCTATCCTCGCCGAAAAGCTGCCTCCCGCCCAGCGCGACCGCGCGCGGATCACCGGCCTGCTGCTGGCGATGGTGATGCGCCTGCTACTGCTGGCCTCTATCTCCTGGCTGGTCACCCTGACCAAACCGCTGATTGTTTTTCACGACTTCAGCTTCAGCGCCCGCGATTTAATTATGCTGTTCGGCGGCCTGTTCCTGCTGTTTAAAGCCACCGTCGAGCTTAATGAACGGCTGGAGGGGAAAGACAGCGATAATCCCACCCAGCGCCGAGGGGCGAAATTCTGGGCCGTGGTGGCACAGATTGTGGTGCTCGACGCCATCTTCTCGCTCGACTCGGTGATCACTGCCGTCGGCATGGTTGATCATCTGGCGGTGATGATGGCCGCAGTGGTCATCGCCATCAGCCTGATGCTGATGGCCAGCAAGGCCCTGACGCGCTTCGTGAACAGCCACCCAACCATCGTTATTCTCTGTCTGAGCTTCCTGCTGATGATCGGTTTCAGCCTGATTGCTGAAGGCTTCAGCTTTATTATTCCGAAAGGCTATTTATATGCGGCAATTGGCTTCTCGGTGATGATTGAAGCGCTTAATCAGCTGGCGTTGTTTAACCGTCGTCGCTTCCTCTCCGCCAATATGACGCTGCGCCAGCGCACCACCGAGGCGGTGATGAATCTATTAAGCGGCCAGAGGGAAAAAGCTGAACTGGATGCTGACACGGCGTCGCTGGTGGCCGATCAGGATCATAATCCGCTGTTTAATCCCCAGGAACGGCTGATGATTGAGCGCGTGCTGAACCTTAATCAGCGCAGCGTCAGCAGTATCATGACTTCGCGCCATGATATCGAGCGCATTGACCTCAGCGCGCCGGAGGAGGAGATCCGCAGCCTGGTGGAGAAAAATCAGCACACCCGGCTGGTGGTTACCGGTGGGAAAGATAATGAAGACCTGCTGGGCGTGGTTCATGTCATCGACCTGCTTCAGCAGTCCCTGCGCCAGGAGCCGCTGGACCTGCAGGCGCTGGTACGTCAGCCGCTGGTCTTCCCGGAGGGGCTGCCGCTTCTCTCTGCGCTTGAGCAGTTCCGCCAGGCCCGCACTCACTTTGCCTTTGTGGTCGATGAGTTTGGCTCCGTCGAGGGGATTGTGACCCTGAGCGACGTCATGGAGACCATTGCCGGTAATCTGCCCAACGAGGTGGAGGAGATCGACGCCCGGCACGATATTCAGCATCATCAGGACGGTTCGTGGACGGTCAACGGTCATATGCCGCTGGAGGACCTGGTGCAGTACGTTCCGCTGCCGCTGGATGATAAGCGTGAGTATCATACCGTTGCCGGTCTGCTGATGGAGTATCTGCAGCATGTGCCGCAGGTGGGGGAAACTCTTGAGATTGACGGCTATACCCTGCGCACGCTGCAGGTCGACAGCCATCGGGTGCAGAAGGTGCAGATCGTCCCGCCGGTAAAGCAGGATGAGCTGGATTATGAGGTGTAATCGTCAGGGATAAATATCGGCCCAGGGGATCCCGGGCCGTAAAATTGCTAACCAGGTGCCCTGTTTAATGCCTGATGGCGCTTCGCTTATCAGGCCTACAGGATGGTGATATAAACCGGGGTATTGCACTCACCATATATCTTCGGCCGGGTCAGACGCACCTGCCGCCCGGCATCAACGGGGCTCCACACTTTGACGACATTCTCTCATTACGGGGAATTGAAGCTCCAGAGCAGCCACACTGCCTGATGGCGCTGCGCTTATCAGGCCTACATTAAGTGGCGATACAAACGGATGATATTGCACAAAACCCAGGCCGGGTCAGGCGCAGCCGTCACCCGGCATCATCTTGACCTCACCCTCTGACGACAATCTCACAGCCCGGCACGCCCGGGCCGCGGGGGTGGGGATTACAGCTTATCGAGCAATTTTTTGGCGTCTTTACTGTCCTGGCTGCCTTTATTACGTTCAACCCAGTCGTTGAGGCGCTGCTTCGCTTCGTCCTGCAGCTGTTTACGCAGGATCTGATCGACCTGCAGGCTGTAGCTCAGCGACTTCCAGTCACCGTAGATGCGCAGCGGGATGGCGGTCTGTTTCAGGCGGTCGATAAGTTTGCCCTCCCCTTTCCAGCCGCCGAGCACGCGCACGTTAAAGCGCATATCACAGTTCTCTTTCTGTAGATCGAGCTGTCCTGCACCGGTCATCGCCATCATGTCGGACTGTCCCTGCAGACGATTCAGCGTCACCAGACCGTTATTCAGCGTCAGCTGACTGCTCACGGAGTCCAGGCGAGTGGCGTTGTCGTAATTTTCCTGCGCCCGCACGTTGGTGCTGCGCTCCACGGCCTGCTGAACCAGCTGCTGGAAGTTCAGCCCTTCAGTACGGGTATCGGCCATCTGGAGCTGGGCCTGCCCCTGCCAGTGACGGCGGAAATCATCCGCGTCAATGCGCGTTCCGGAAAACTCACCGCTCAGCGACAGCTTGCCGGTCAGGTTTAAGGAATAGTTAAAGGCTTTGATAAGCGAACCGATCTCCACGTTCTGCAGGGCAGGCTGGAACGTCGCCAGCGGCGTATCGCCGCGGGCATCCAGGGAGCCGGGAAGGGAAAGCTGCCCGCCATCGAGATTGCCCTGCATTTTGCTGACCGTCAGCAGCCCCTGCTGGTTGCTGATCTCGCTCTGCACCTGCGTGAAGTTTAGCCCGCGCCACTGCAGCTGGTCAGCGCTCAGGGCCATCCGGCCGTTAAAGCCGCGCAGGCTCTGGTAATCTTCGCGCTCATCGCTATCGGCGATCACCGGACGCAGCGGACGCGTCTGGCTCTGGCCCTGCTGGCTGGCGCTGCTGTCCGTCGCCGGCGAATTTTGCGCCAGCAGGCTGTCAAGGTCGAGGGTGGTGGCGTGTAGATCCAATGACCAGTCAGGACGGTCCCCCAGCACCACGCTGCCGCTGCCGGTGACGGTGCTGCGGTTGGCCATCAGATTCAGGTTGTCAAAACGCAGGATTTTGCCCTCTTCCTGCCAGTTGGCCTGCAGGCTGCCCTGGCCATTAATACCGTCGGGCGGCAGCTCGGCGCCGCGCAGCTGCCAGCTTAGCTGGCTAAAATCGGCTTTTAAGGAGTGGGGATAATCGCCGCCCTGCACGGTGGCCGAGAAACTTAGCGCCAGGTCGCGCTGATCGCGGTTCACGCGACCGGAGAAATCAACGGTGGCCCGGTGGTTTTCATCCTGCTCCATTTGCAGGCGGATATCACGCACGGTCACCTGCTCGCCGTTCTCATGCTGGAAGAAGAGCACGCTGTCGGCCACCTGCAGCTGGCGCACATCATAGGACCATCCGCGATCCTCCGGGGCCTGCGGCAACGTGTTGTCATGCGGCACCACCGGCGCGGTGCTATCGCGAACCGCTTCGGTTTTCGGGGTCAGCTGGATCACCGCCCCTTTGAGCATCACCTGCTTCACCTGCAGCTGGTGCGAGAGCAGCGGCAGCAGCGCCACATCGAGGCGCATATTGTCGGCGCGGATCACCGGCTCCTGGGCGCCCCGGGCGGTCAACGTCATGCGTCCGCTAAGGATGCTGAGCTGCGGCCAGACGTGCCAGCGCAGCGGGCCATCGAGTTCAAGCTGATAACCGCTGCGCTCTGCCACCTCATGCACCATATAGGCGCGAAAATCGTTGGGATTGACCAGCAATACCAACGAGGTAAGCCCGGCGACAATCACCGCCAGCAGGATCATCAGCGTTGTCAGTATTCGTCTCATGGCACCCTCAGCAACACCCCGTTGACGTTATCAATCCTTATCGATTCGGCTCGCCACCGCGCCCTGCTGGTCGCGATATTTGGCGTCTTCACGGCGGTTATACGGCCGCGCCGCCGGGCCCGATAACGGCTCAAAGCTCAGCGCGCCGATAGGCATCCCCGGGCGCAACGCCAGCGGCAGCTTGCCAGAGTTGTAGAACTCAAGCACGATGCAGCCGGACCAGCCCGGATCAATGCGGTGCGCGGTAACGTGCACCATCAGCCCCAGGCGCGCCAGCGAGGAGCGTCCATCCAGCCAGCCCACCAGGTCGGCAGGCAGAGTGACCGACTCGTAGGTCACCGCCAGCGCCAGTTCGCCCGGATGCAGGAAAAACGCCTCCCCTTCCGGCAGGACGATCTCTTCGCTCATCACCCGGTCCAGCGCGGCGCTGACCTCAGCCTTCGGTCCGCTTAAATCGATAAACGGCGCCGTGTGGCCGCGGAACGTGCGGAATTTATTACCCAGCCGTACATCAACCGTCGCGCCATTAATACGCTCAACGGGCGGGCGCGGATTGATGGCGAGTCGCCCTTCATCCAACCAGGCTTCGATATCTCGGTCACACAGACGCATGGGCTTTCTCCTTATAAGGCTGCTTCCCGCACGCTTCGCGGCGGACAGGGCAATAGGGCTACTCTTTGCACGTTACACAATTCGGCCAGGTTATTCAAAGAACTGACTGATTTTGGCCTTCAGAATATCAATGGCGATGCGGTTTTTGCCGCCGCGCGGCACGATGATGTCGGCATACTGCTTCGACGGTTCAATAAACTGCAGGAACATCGGACGTACAGTTTTCTGATACTGGGCCATCACCGAGTCCATGGAGCGGCCGCGCTCGTTAACGTCGCGCTTAATACGGCGCATCAGGCAAATATCCAGCGGGGTGTCGACGAAAATAGAGAAGTTAAGTTCGTTACGCAGGCGCGCGTCGGTCAGCAGCAGGATCCCTTCAAGAATAATCACCTTCTTCGGCTCGACGTGAATGGTATTCGGCGTGCGGGTATGCTCGACGTAACTATAGACCGGCAGCTCAATCGGCTGGCCGCTTTTCAGCATTTGCAGATGCTGGAACAACAGACTGTGGTCCATTGAGCTCGGGTGGTCGTAGTTGGTTTTGACGCGCTCTTCCATCGACAGATGACTTTGATCTTTGTAATAGCTGTCTTCCGGAATGACGCCAATATGTTCGTCGCCAACTTGTTCACGCAATTCGCGATAAAGAGTACTGGCAATAAGACTTTTGCCAGAAGCCGATGCGCCGGCGATGCCTACAATGACGCACTGATGGGACATATCAGTCATAAATTTTTGCGACCTGATTAACCTGGATAGAGATGGAGGGTGGCGGCGGACCGCCAAACGCGGCAATTATAGGGATTTCAGCGCCCCGATACCAGTGGTATGCGCCCCGGACGGCTATTCCACCACCGGCGTCCAGTCATCGGTATACCAGATGTGCAACAGCGCATACGATCGCATCGGCTGCCAGCGGCGGGCATAGCGGGCGATGGTGGCCGGTGTCATTCCCGGAAAGCGCTGTTTAATCAGGTAATCGTCCGGCAAAAAGATATCCTTCGCCTGCCAGCCGCGCAGGGCAAAGTAGTTTGCCGTCCAGCGGCCAATCCCGGGGAATGTCTGCAACTGCCTGAGCCCGGCGTCGATGTCCGTCGGCGCGGTCAGGGGCAACTCGCCGCTGAGCGCCGCCCGGGCGAGATGGATCAGCGCCTCTGCGCGTCGAAGCGGCATGCCCAGCGCCTTCAGCGCCTGCGGTTCGACCCGGGACAAGATGTCCGGCGTCGGGAACAAGACATAGCCAGGCGCCTCCGCCAGCGGTTCGCCCCAGCCTGCCGCCACTTTGGCGGTGAGCCGGGCGGCCATCGCCACGCTCACCAGCTGGCCCAGCACCGCGCGCACCGCCTGCTCGAAGGCATCCAGCGCCCCCGGCAGACGTAGCCCCGGCCGCGCCTCGGCCAGGCCGCCGAGCGTGCAAGCGACCTGCCGCGGATCGCAGGCCAGATCAAACAGCCGGCCAATTCGCGTATAGCAGATCTCCGCCACCGGCTGCAGCCCCGGGGAAAGGGTCACCCGCAGGCCCTGCGCCTCTACATCTGGCGTCAGATGGATCAGACCACGATGGCCCGCCACAGCAAAGCTGCGGCTATAGCCTCCATCATGAAAGCGCTCAACGCCGGCGACGGCACGCGCCTGCAGAAAACCAACCATCCACGCCCAGTCGTAGGGGGGGATCCAGGGTAACAACACCATAAGCTCTCCTTTATATAGCGTTTCAATGATAGTCGCCCACGGCCATCGGCGCCTTGCTTTTAAATTCCGGTTGTCGGCATGGCGGCAATCCGCTAAAGTCGCCCCCCTTCTTCACCGGCATGGGGATTTTGCAGACGATGTTTATTGGTTTTGACTACGGCACCGCCAACTGTTCGGTGGCCGTGATGCGGGAAAACAAACCCCAGCTGTTGACGCTGGAAAACGGCAGCGCGCTGCTGCCCTCGATGCTCTGCGCGCCAACGCGCGAAGCGGTTAGCGAGTGGCTCTATCGCCATCACGACGTGCCCACCCACAGCGACGAAAACCAGGCGCTGCTGCGTCGGGCCATCGCCGCGAACCGCGATGAAGACATCGAAGTACTGCGCAACAGCGTGCAGTTCGGCCTCGCCTCGCTACAGCAGTATGTTGAGGATCCGGAAGAGGTCTACTTCGTTAAATCGCCAAAATCCTTCCTCGGCGCCAGCGGGCTTAAGCCGCAGCAGGTGGCGTTGTTTGAAGACCTGGTCTGCGCCATGATGCTGCACATCAAGCTGCAGGCCGAAAGCCAGCTGCCCGAGCCCATCGACCAGGCGGTGATTGGCCGACCGATTAACTTCCAGGGCCTCGGCGGCGACGAGGCGAACGCCCAGGCGCAGGGCATCCTGGAGCGGGCCGCCCGCCGCGCCGGTTTCCGCGACGTGGTCTTCCAGTTTGAACCGGTGGCCGCCGGGCTCGATTTCGAAGCGACCCTCAATGAAGAAAAACGGGTGCTGGTCGTCGATATCGGCGGCGGAACCACCGACTGCTCTCTGCTGCTGATGGGCCCGCAATGGCGGGAACGCGCCGACCGCCAGCAGAGCCTGCTCGGCCACAGCGGCTGCCGCATCGGTGGCAACGACCTCGACATTGCCCTGGCCTTCAAATGCCTGATGCCCCTCCTCGGTATGGGCGGCGAAACGGAGAAAGGTACCGCGCTGCCGATCCTGCCGTGGTGGAACGCGGTGGCGATCAACGACGTGCCGGCGCAGAGCGATTTCTACAGCACCGCCAACGGCCGTCTGCTTAACGATCTGCTGCGCAGCGCCCGGGATGCCGACAAGGTAGCCTTGCTGCTGAAAGTCTGGCGCCAGCGTCTCAGCTATCGTCTGGTGCGCAGCGCCGAAGAGAGCAAAATCGCCCTCTCCAGCGCCGCCAGCGTCGAAACCGCGCTGCCGTTTATTCAGGACGATCTGGCCACCGCCATTGCCCGGCAGGGTCTGGAAGCGGCGCTGGATCAGCCCCTGACCCGCATTATGGAACAGGTGCGGCTCGCGCTCGACAGCAGCCAGACCACCCCGGATGTGATCTATCTTACCGGCGGCAGCGCCCGTTCGCCGCTGATCAAAAAGGCGCTGGCCGCTCAGCTGCCGGGTATTCCGCTGGCCGGCGGCGATGATTTTGGCTCGGTGACCGCCGGGCTGGCCCGCTGGGCGCAGGTAGTCTTCCGCTAGGCGCTCGCCAGCGCCACACAGCAGGTCTGTCCTGATCGTAGCGCTGCAGATTACGCTGGAATATTCCTGGTCTCCCACGCAAAATGGCCTGTTCGTCCGGACAGGCCTGTCCATTCTCCCCCGCATCCGGGGTCTATTACCCATACCGTAGCCAGACGTCTGCGGTCTGTATCGTTGGCATGCCGCAAGGGGGCGTGATTGAAAAGGGTGTCTGCGATCTTCGCGGCAGTGCGGCATCGCCGGCTGCGATTGCTGGCCGGCTGGCTGGCCAGCTGTGGATTACTCTTTCTGCTGGCTATCCCGCAGGCGCAGGCGACAACGCGCCAGGTGGGCATTGATATTCCGGTCCAGTGGTATGCGGACAACAGCGGCCAGATGACGGTCGATCGCTTCGCCGCCATGCCCTCGGACCAGCTCGCCACTACCCGGCAGATCCCCTCCTTTGGCTATTCGCGAAAAACCTGGTGGCTGCGCAGCGAGCTGCCGGGAACGTGGTTTGCCGGGGAGCCGCGCTGGCTGCAGCTGAGCCCCTCCTTTGTCGACCACCTGACTATCTATTACCGGCCACTGGGCAGCGGCGGCCCGTGGACAGAGCGCGCGTTTGGCGACCGTGACACCTCCCGCGGCAGCGACCTGCACTACCGGGAGAGTGTGCTGATCCTCCCCCCGCCGCCAACCGCCGCCGGCTATGAGCTGGTCTTTCGTCTGCAGAGCACCAGCACCCTGATCCTGCTGGCCTCGCTCTCCTCTCCGCAGGCGTTTGTGCAGCGGGCCACCGCCGACACCGCCTTCTGGAGCTTCTATTTTGGTCTGGCTACCGTCGCCAGCGGCGTCGCGCTGTGGCTGGCGCTGGCCCTGCGCCGGCGTCTGCTGTGGGGGATCTGTCTGTTCTCGCTCAACTACCCGCTGGTGGCCGCCCTGCACGGCTTCCCGGAGTGGTTCTTCGGCAGCGCCGCGCGGCCCTTCCAGGACTATATGATCAGCAGCCTCTCTTTGTTCAGCTATGCGACCGCCCTCTGGCTGCACAGCGAGATTTTTGATTTGAAGAAAAATATGCCGCGGCTTCATCAGCTACTGATCGCCGCGGTGGTCCTCAACCTGGTGCTGCAGTGCAGTATTCCGCTGGGATTTTACGGCCTCGCCATGCAGATTGAAGGCGTGATCTTCATCATTATCACCCCGGTGCTGCTGTTCACGTCGTGGTGGCTGTGGCGCAAAAACGCCATCGACCGCAACACTCTGCTGCTGGGTTTGCTGCCACCGTTCTATGTCGCCGCCGCGGTGCTGGTGCAACTGTCAATTCACGGGATTATCCCTTTCCATATGGCCATCTATTCTCTCTGGCAGTACGCGCTGATCGTGCACATCATTACGGTGTTGATCATTGCTATCCTGCGGGTGCGCGCTGAAAACCGCCAGCTGGATCACAAGCAGCGCCTGGCGCGCGAGCTGCAGATCGAACGCGAAGCCAGCTTCCACCAGCGGCAGTTTATGGGCATGGTGGCGCACGAATTCCGCACGCCGCTGGCGGTGATCCAGGCGGCGCTGGAGAATCTGCGCTTCTCGGCAGCATCGGCCAGCCAGGAGGCACGCTTCGATCGCATCGGGCGCGCCGCCACCCGTCTGGTGCAGCTCACCGATAACTGCCTCGCCGACGCCCGGCTCGCTTCCCACGATCTGCACGTCGATCGCCAGCAGACCGCCCTGCTGTCGGTGATCAACATGGCCGCCTCGGTGGTGGCCATCTCCCACGACCATTACCTGAACATCCGCCATTACGGCGCGGTGGAAAGCCCGCAGCTGCAGGCCGATGCTGGCCTGCTGTGCATCGCCATCGCTAATCTGCTGGATAACGCGGTGAAGTATTCGCCCCCCGGTGAAATCGCCATCGATATCCGCTCCGAAGCCGGGCATACCGAGCTGCGCATTCGCGACCACGGCCCGGGCCTGCCCGACGGGCAAGCGGAACTGATCTTTGAGCGCTACCGCCGCGGCGAGCACACGTCGCCGGTGCCGGGCGGCACCGGTCTCGGACTGTATGTTGCGCGTCAGATCGTGCAGGCTCATGATGGCAAACTGTGGCTGGCCGAGCATGGCCCGGACGGCTGCACCTTTATTCTCACCCTCCCCACGGTTGCTTAAGAGGAGAACGACGTATGGCTTTACGGCTGGCGATAATTGAAGATAACGCCGATCTGCTGGATGAACTGCTGGCCTGGCTGGGCTATCGCGGCTTCGAGGTGTGGGGCTCGCGCAGCGCCGAAGCCTTCTGGCGACAACTGCACAGCCATCCGGTGGACATCGTGCTGATTGATATCGGCCTGACCGGGGAAGATGGCTTCAGCGTGCTGAGCTACCTGCATGAGCTGGGGCATTACGGGCTGGTGGTGGTCAGCGCCCACGGCCAGCAGCAGGATAAACTGCAGGCGCTCAGCCTTGGGGCCGATGCTTACCTGATTAAGCCGGTTAACTTCGCCCACCTTGCGGAGACCCTCACCGCCCTTGGCGCCCGCCTGCAGCAGGATCGACCCGCCGCCCTTCCATCGGAGGCGCCCGGCACCGCGTCATCCGCCGCCACCGGACTGTGGCGTCTGCATGAGGATAAACTGATTTCTCCCGATGCCCGGACGCTGGAGTTAACCCAGCAGGAGTACCGTCTGGTGGAGCTGTTAATGCGCAATCGCAACGAGGTGTGCAGCAAGCTGGACCTCCATGCCTGCCTGTTTTCCCACGAAAGCGAGCCTGACCTGCACCGCATCGACGTGGTGATTAGCCGCCTGCGCCATAAGGCACGCCAGCAGGGAATTCACCTGCCCGTACGCGCGATCTTTGGTAAGGGGCTGGCCTTTATTTCCTGATGGACGGCGCGCTGAGGACCGGAATCACGTGCCGGGGTTAATTTTTCTCATTTTCTGAGAGAAATGAGAGGAATGAGACTGACGATGCTGTTAAGAACTTTCTTATAGTGCTACCACATCAGGATGATGTCGTATGATTTTCAGTGGACAGAAAAGCATATAACAAAACGTATTAGCCGTTCGTGGCAAATTCTGAGATCATGCAACACAAACAAGGTAAAAACGATGGCCATGCAAACGTGGTTAGTTTTATTGCTATGCATTTTTTTCTTCAGCATCTCTGTATACAGCTTTATTTCCTATCTGAAAGACAGGAGACGGCAGAAATTTACTTTTAACGACAAGCGTTCCGCTCGTCGTAAATAATTCACTTTAAAATAATAAAAAATTATTGCAGGTACTTTTATACCGTCAACACACCGCATACGCCCGGAGGATTGGTCACAGCATGGCGTTATGTTTTTGCATAAGGAAATAACGCCATGAGAAACATTAATGTCACTATTAATACCCGCAATACCTTTGTACGTGAATCGCTGGTCGCCATGGTCAACGACCTGACCCGGGATGATATGCAGACGCGTTTTTCCTGGCGCAACGACGACCTGTCAGGCGAAGACATCATTATTTATGAAGCGATCCCCGGCGAAATTTATCTGTGTAATTCGCTGATTAAGAACAGGAAAAAAGGCAGCTCGCTGATTATCCTTCACAGCTATGAGCAGTTGCCGGAAGATGATTTCATGATCAATTGCCTGAAGGGAGTCATTTTTGTTTCGCTGAAAACGGCCAGTATTCCGCAGCTGCTGGCGATCATTAAAAGCGAGCTCCAGCATTGTATGGATCCGTTGGCTATTGACGCCGCCAGCCGGGAACTGAGCTGCGCCAGCTGCCCGCATCGCGTGCTATCGCGATCGCAGACCGCCGTCGTGCACGGCATTCTGGAAGGGCTGGATATGAGTAAAATCGCCGCTCTGCAGCGCGTCACGCCGCGTACTGCCGCCTACCATAAAAATAAGATCATGGAAAAATACCGTCTGAATAATAACCACGACTTTTTCCAGTTTATGAATCTGCTACGTGAACGCTGGTAGGTAAAATAGCGAACACAAAAATAGGATATTCACCAGATGATATTGTCGAAAATCCGAAAATAACAGCAGAATGGAAAAAAAGCGCCAGCGCGGCCAGACATAACGTTAAACTCTGACGCTTCCTCGATATAAAGACGTTCGCGCGCGTTTTTATATAAGAAAAAAGACTACTTAAGAGGAAAACGGATACTTCGTCACATTGCCCCTGACGTGCCTGTCAGGGGTCTTTTTTTCTGCGTGGAATAGCGCCTTCAAGGAAAGCGCGGCAAAATCAGGCTTCCGCTTTCTCGGCTTCCCAGTCCGGCTGGACGTCCTCGTCTGTCAGCAGACCTTCGTTTTTCGACAGCATCGCGGTGGCGATGCCGTTACCCAACACATTAATGGCGGAGCGCCCCATGTCGAGGAAATGGTCGATACCCATCAGCAGCAGGATCCCGGCGACCGGAATATTGAAGCTGGGGATCGTCGCCGCCAGGACCACCAGCGCCGAGCGCGGAACCCCGGCGATGCCTTTCGAGGCCAGCATCAGGGTCAGCATCATGACCGTAATCTCGCTAAAGCTCAGCGGCACGTTATAGGCCTGGGCGATAAACATCGCCGCGAAGGAGCAGTAGACCATCGAACCAACGAGGTTAAACGAGTAGCCAATCGGCAGGACGAACGAGACGATATTGCGCGAGCAGCCAAACTTCACCAGGCGCTCAAGCGTTTTCGGGTAGGCCGCTTCCGAGCTGCTGGTGGTAAAGGCTACCAGCACCGGATCCTTCAGCATGTTCAGCAGACGGAAAACCTCTTTTTTCAGCACCATATAACCGACGGCGATCAGCACCGCGCTGGTTAACAGCACCGCCAGATAGTAGCCGCCAATGAACGAAGCGTAGTTGAGCAGGATCCCCAGCCCCTGCGAGGCAATCACTGAGGAGATAGCGGCGAAGATAGCCAGCGGCGCAACATACATCACATAGCCCGTCACCTTCAGCATAATGTGCGACACCACGTTGAGGGCCGCCACCAGCGGAGCATTAAACTTCTCGCCCAGCGACGCGCCGGCGATACCAAAGAACATCGAGAACACCACGATCTGCAGGATCTCGTTGTTAGCCATCGCCTCAGTGATGCTGGTGGGGATGGTATGCGACAGGAACCCTTTCAGGCTCATGCCGCTGACCGCCAGGCCGGTATCCACGGCCTCTTTCGGCACCGCCAGGTTTAACCCGCTGCCCGGGTGCTGAAAGGTGACGATCACCAGCCCAACGAGAATGGATAACACCGACGAGGTGATAAACCACACCATCGCCTTACCGCCCACCCGGCCAATGGTCGCCGTCTCGCCGAGACGCATAATACCGACCGTCAGGGTGCTGAACACCAACGGTGCGATGACCATTTTGATCAACCGCAGAAACAGATCGGTCAGCAGCGTAATGTTATCCGCCCAGGCGGAGATGGTGGTCGGCGTCGCATAGGCATGGATAGCCGCGCCGGAGAGGATCCCCATCAGCATAAAGATGACGATGAAGAGCGTGAGTTTGTTTGCGTTTGCCACAGCAATGACCCCTGATTATTTAACACGTTGATTTTAAAGTACATCTGTTATTATTATGGGAATGCACTGATTTATTCACCGCATAAATCTAATTAAAGCCTCTCCGGATACAACTGTTTTTTGCTTTTTTAAACTAAAAGTTGATATCACCCCGGAAATCGACAACGAGACCGCCCGGCGTCGCGGTGGTTATCCAGACATTTCTCAACCTTCTTTTCATAATTCCTCCATTTTTACGGCCCCTTCCCTCACTAAACTAGTATCATTCAGCGAAACGCTTCAGGATGAGACCGTAAACTAATGAAAGGCAGTAACATACGTCGTTGGGGCGCCGCGCTGGCGGTAGTGATTATCGCCGGGGCCGCCTACTGGTTCTGGCACGATCGTGGGACGAGCAGCAGCGGGACCCCCGCCGCCGGGCAAGGTCCACAGGGGCCGGGTGGCGCACGCCATGGCCGCTTTGGCGGCGCGCTGGCACCGGTGCAGGCGGCCACCGCCACCGAAGAAGCGGTCCCGCGCTATCTTACCGGCCTGGGTACCGTGACAGCGGCCAATACGGTGACCGTCCGCAGCCGGGTCGATGGTCAGTTGCTGAGCCTTCATTTTCAGGAAGGGCAGCAGGTGAAAGCCGGCGACCTGCTGGCGCAGATCGACCCCAGTCAGTTTAAAGTCGCCCTCGCCCAGGCGCAGGGCCAGCTGGCGAAAGATAACGCCACCCTCGCCAACGCCCGCCGCGATCTTGCCCGCTACCAGCAGCTGGTGAAAACCAACCTGATCTCGCGCCAGGAGCTCGACACCCAGCAGTCGCTGGTGGTGGAATCCGTCGGCACCGTGAAGGCCGATGAAGCGGCCGTCGCCAGCGCCCAGCTGCAGCTGGACTGGACGCGCATCACCGCGCCGATTGACGGCCGCGTCGGCTTAAAGCAGGTGGATATCGGCAACCAGATCTCCAGTGGGGACACCACCGGGATCGTGGTTCTCACCCAGACGCACCCGATCGACGTGGTCTTTACCCTGCCGGAAAACAGCATCGCCACGGTGGTACAGGCGCAGAAAGCGGGCAAAACGCTCAGCGTCGAAGCCTGGGATCGCACTAATAAGCAGAAAATCAGCGTCGGCGAGCTGCTGAGTCTCGACAACCAGATCGATGCCACCACCGGAACCATCAAGCTGAAGGCGCGCTTCAGCAACCTGGACGACGCGCTGTTCCCTAACCAGTTTGTTAACGCCCGCCTGCTGGTGGATACCCAGCAGAACGCGGTGGTGATCCCTGCCGCCGCCCTGCAAATGGGTAACGAAGGGCATTTCGTGTGGGTACTGAACGATGAGAATAAAGTCAGCAAACACAGCGTCACGCCGGGGATCCAGGACAGCCAGAAAGTCGTGATCAGCGCCGGGCTTTCCGCCGGCGATCGCGTGGTCACCGACGGAATCGACCGCCTGACCGAAGGGGCGAAGGTGGAAGTCGTCACCGCCAGCAGCGGCGAGCAGGCACAGCCTGCCCCGCGCCAGAGCGGTAAACACGGAGCGCGTTCCTGATGCAGGTGTTACCCCCAGGCCGCACCGGCGGCCCCTCCCGGCTGTTTATTATGCGTCCGGTCGCCACCACTTTGCTGATGGTGGCTATCCTGCTGGCCGGGATCATCGGCTACCGCTTTCTGCCGGTCTCTGCGTTACCGGAGGTTGATTACCCGACCATCCAGGTGGTTACCCTCTATCCGGGCGCCAGCCCGGACGTGGTGACCTCCGCCATCACCGCCCCGCTGGAGCGCCAGTTCGGCCAGATGTCCGGCCTCAAACAGATGTCGTCGCAAAGCTCCGGTGGCGCCTCGGTAGTCACGCTGCAGTTCCAGCTGACCCTGCCGCTGGACGTCGCCGAGCAGGAAGTGCAGGCGGCGATTAACGCCGCCACCAACCTGCTGCCGAGCGATCTGCCCAACCCGCCGGTCTACAGCAAGGTGAACCCGGCGGATCCGCCGATCATGACCCTCGCCGTCACTTCTTCCGCCATTCCGATGACCCAGGTGGAGGATATGGTGGAGACCCGGGTGGCGCAGAAAATCTCCCAGGTCTCCGGCGTCGGTCTGGTGACCCTCGCCGGCGGCCAGCGCCCGGCGGTGCGGGTGAAGCTTAACGCCCAGGCCATCGCCGCCCTCGGCCTGACCAGCGAAACCGTGCGCACCGCTATCACCAGCGCCAACGTTAACTCCGCGAAAGGCAGCCTCGACGGCCCGGCCCGGGCGGTGACGCTTTCCGCTAACGATCAGATGCAGTCGGCGGAGGATTATCGCCGCCTGATTATCGCCTATCAGAACGGGGCGCCGATCCGTCTCGGCGATGTCGCCAGCGTCGAGCAAGGCGCCGAAAACAGCTGGCTGGGGGCGTGGGCCAACCAGCAGCGGGCCATCGTGATGAACGTCCAGCGCCAGCCGGGAGCCAACATCATCGACACCGCCGACAGCATTCGCCAGATGCTGCCGCAGCTTACCGAAAGTCTGCCGAAATCGGTGAAGGTGCAGGTGCTCTCCGACCGGACCACCAACATTCGCGCCTCGGTACACGACACCCAGTTTGAGCTGATGCTGGCCATCGCCCTGGTGGTGATGATCATCTATCTGTTCCTGCGCAACGTCCCGGCGACCATCATTCCCGGCGTCGCGGTGCCGCTGTCGCTGGTGGGCACCTTCGCGGTAATGGTGTTCCTCGACTTCTCGATCAACAACCTGACGCTGATGGCCCTGACCATCGCCACCGGCTTTGTGGTGGATGACGCCATCGTGGTGATCGAGAACATCTCGCGTTATATCGAAAAAGGCGAGAAGCCGCTGGCCGCCGCACTGAAAGGCGCGGGGGAAATCGGCTTCACCATTATCTCCCTCACCTTCTCGCTGATCGCGGTGCTGATCCCGCTGCTGTTTATGGGCGATATCGTCGGCCGCCTGTTCCGCGAATTCGCCGTCACCCTTGCCGTCGCTATTCTCATTTCGGCGGTGGTCTCCCTGACTCTGACGCCGATGATGTGCGCCCGCATGTTAAGCCACGAATCGCTGCGCAAACAGAACCGTTTCTCGCGTGCCAGCGAGCGTTTCTTCGAACGGGTGATCGCCGTCTACGGCCGCTGGCTGAGCCGGGTGCTGAACCATCCGTGGCTGACGCTCAGCGTCGCGCTGAGTACCCTGGCGCTGTCGATTATCCTCTGGGTCTTTATCCCGAAAGGCTTCTTCCCGATCCAGGATAACGGCATTATTCAGGGCACCCTCCAGGCGCCGCAGTCGGTCTCTTTCGCCAGCATGGCCGAGCGCCAGCGGCAGGTGGCCAGCATTATCCTTAAGGATCCGGCGGTGGAAAGCCTGACCTCATTTGTGGGCGTCGACGGCACCAACCCGGCGCTGAACAGCGCCCGTCTGCAGATCAACCTCAAACCGCTCGACGATCGCGACGACCGCGTCCAGATGGTGATCGGCCGCCTGCAGCAGGCGGTGGCCGGCGTTCCGGGCGTAGCGCTCTACCTGCAGCCGACCCAGGATTTGACCATCGACACCACGGTGAGCCGCACCCAGTATCAGTTCACCCTGCAGGCGAACTCCCTGGAGGCGCTGAGCACCTGGGTGCCGCCGCTGCTCAGCCGCCTGCAGGCCCAGCCGCAGCTGGCCGACGTCAGCAGCGACTGGCAGGACAAGGGCCTGGCTGCGTATATCAAGGTGGATCGCGACAGCGCCAGCCGCCTCGGCATCTCAATGGCCGATGTGGATAACGCGCTGTACAACGCCTTCGGCCAGCGGCTGATCTCCACCATTTACACTCAGGCAAATCAGTATCGCGTGGTGCTCGAGCAGGATACCGAGGCGACGCCGGGCCTGGCGGCGCTGGATAATATCCGCCTGACCAGCAGCGACGGCGGTATCGTGCCGCTGACCGCCATCGCCTCGGTGGAGCAGCGCTTTACCCCGCTGTCGGTGAACCACCTCGATCAGTTCCCGGTGACCACCATCTCGTTCAACGTCCCGGACAACTACTCGCTGGGCGAAGCGGTGGAGGCGATCCTCGCCGCCGAACAGTCGCTGGATTTCCCGACCGATATCCGCACCCAGTTCCAGGGCAGCTCGCTGGCCTTCCAGTCGGCGCTCGGCAGCACCGTCTGGCTGGTGGTCGCCGCGGTGGTGGCGATGTATATCGTGCTGGGGGTGCTGTATGAGAGCTTTATCCATCCGATCACGATCCTCTCCACCCTGCCCACCGCCGGGGTCGGGGCGCTGCTGGCGCTGTGGCTGGCGGGCAGCGAGCTGGACGTGATCGCTATTATCGGCATCATCCTGCTGATCGGCATCGTGAAGAAGAACGCCATCATGATGATCGACTTCGCGCTGGCCGCTGAACGCGAGCAGGGCATGCCGCCGCGGGAAGCGATCTACCAGGCCTGTCTGCTGCGTTTTCGGCCGATCCTGATGACCACCCTCGCCGCCCTGCTCGGCGCCCTGCCGCTGATGCTGAGCACCGGGGTCGGCGCCGAGCTGCGGCGTCCGCTGGGGATCGGCATGGTCGGCGGTCTGATGCTCAGCCAGGTGCTGACCCTGTTCACCACCCCGGTGATCTATCTGCTGTTCGACCGCCTGTCGCTGCACCTGAAGCGCCGCTTCCCGCGTCAGGAAGAGGAGGCGTAAGTGAAGTTTTTTGCCCTCTTCATTTACCGCCCGGTGGCGACGATCCTCATCTCGCTGGCCATCACCCTGTGCGGCATTCTCGGCTTCCGGCTGCTGCCGGTGGCCCCGCTGCCGCAGGTGGACTTCCCGGTGATCATGGTTAGCGCCTCGCTGCCGGGGGCTTCGCCGGAAACCATGGCCTCGTCGGTGGCCACCCCGCTGGAACGCTCCCTGGGACGGATTGCCGGGGTCAATGAGATGACCTCCTCCAGTTCGCTGGGCAGTACCCGCATCATTCTTGAGTTTAACTTCGACCGCGATATCAACGGCGCGGCGCGCGACGTTCAGGCGGCGATCAACGCCGCGCAAAGCCTGCTGCCAAGCGGGATGCCCAGCCGGCCGACCTACCGCAAAGCCAACCCGTCGGATGCGCCGATCATGATCCTGACGCTGACCTCGGACACCTACTCCCAGGGTGAGCTGTATGATTTCGCCTCCACCCAGCTGGCGCAGACCATCGCGCAGATCGACGGCGTGGGTGATGTCGACGTCGGCGGCAGCTCTCTGCCGGCGGTGCGCGTCGACCTCAACCCGCAGGCGCTGTTCAATCAGGGCGTGTCGCTGGACGCGGTGCGCACCGCCATCAGCGACGCCAACGTGCGCAAACCGCAGGGGGCGCTGGAGGACAGCGCGCACCGCTGGCAGGTGCAGACCAACGATGAGCTGAAGACCGCCGCCGACTATCAGCCGCTGATCGTCCACTACCAGAATGGCGCGGCGGTGCGGCTGGGAGATGTCGCCACCGTTTCGGATTCGGTGCAGGACGTACGTAACGCCGGGATGACCAATGCCAAACCGGCGATCCTGCTGATGATCCGCAAACTGCCGGAAGCCAATATTATCCAGACGGTGGACAGCATCCGCGCCCGCCTGCCGGAGCTGCAGCAGACGATTCCGGCGGCCATCGACCTGCAAATCGCCCAGGACCGCTCGCCGACCATCCGCGCCTCGCTGGAGGAGGTGGAGCAGACGCTGGTGATTTCGGTGGCGCTGGTGATCCTCTTGGTGTTCCTGTTCCTGCGTTCCGGGCGCGCCACGCTGATCCCGGCCGTCGCCGTCCCGGTTTCCTTAATCGGTACCTTCGCCGCGATGTATTTGTGCGGTTTCAGCCTCAATAACCTGTCGCTGATGGCCCTGACCATCGCCACCGGCTTCGTGGTCGATGACGCCATCGTGGTGCTGGAGAATATCTCCCGCCATCTGGAGGCGGGGATGAAGCCCCTGCAGGCGGCGCTACAGGGGAGCCGCGAGGTCGGCTTTACCGTGCTGTCGATGAGCCTGTCGCTGGTGGCGGTGTTCCTGCCGCTGCTGCTGATGGGCGGCCTGCCCGGCCGTCTGCTGCGCGAGTTCGCCGTCACCCTGTCGGTGGCGATCGGCATCTCGCTGGCGGTGTCGCTTACCCTGACGCCGATGATGTGCGGCTGGCTGCTGAAAAGCGGTAAGCCCCATCAGCCGACGCGCAATCGCGGCTTTGGCCGCCTGCTGGTGGCCGTGCAGGGCGGCTATGGTAAGTCGTTAAAATGGGTGCTCAAGCATAGCCGGCTGACCGGGCTGGTGGTGCTGGGCACTATCGCCCTCAGCGTCTGGCTCTACATTTCGATCCCGAAAACCTTCTTCCCGGAGCAGGACACCGGGGTGCTAATGGGCGGCATTCAGGCCGACCAGAGCATCTCCTTCCAGGCGATGCGCGGCAAGCTGCAGGACTTTATGAAGATCATTCGCGAAGATCCGGCGGTGGATAACGTCACCGGCTTCACCGGCGGCTCGCGGGTCAACAGCGGGATGATGTTTATCACCCTCAAGCCGCGCGACCAGCGCCACGAGACGGCGCAGCAGGTGATCGACCGGCTGCGCAAAAAGCTGGCCAACGAGCCCGGGGCCAACCTGTTCCTGATGGCGGTGCAGGATATTCGCGTCGGCGGCCGGCAGTCGAACGCCAGCTACCAGTACACCCTGCTGTCTGACGACCTGTCGGCGCTGCGCGAATGGGAGCCGAAGATCCGCAAAGCGCTGGCGGCGCTGCCTGAGCTGGCGGACGTCAACTCGGATCAGCAGGACAATGGCGCCGAAATGGACCTGGTTTACGACCGGGATACCATGTCGCGCCTCGGCATCAGCGTCCAGGACGCCAACAACCTGCTGAACAACGCCTTCGGCCAGCGGCAGATCTCCACCATCTACCAGCCGCTCAACCAGTATAAGGTGGTGATGGAAGTGGATCCGGTCTACACCCAGGACGTCAGCGCCCTGGACAAGATGTTTGTCATCAACAGCGAGGGTAAGCCGATCCCGCTGGCTTATTTCGCCAAATGGCAGCCAGCCAACGCCCCGCTGTCGGTCAACCATCAGGGGCTGTCGGCGGCATCCACTATCTCCTTTAACCTGCCCACCGGCCGCTCGCTGTCGGAAGCCAGCGACGCCATTAACCGCACGATGACCCAGCTCGGGGTGCCGTCGAGCGTGCGCGGCTCCTTTGCCGGTACCGCTCAGGTGTTCCAGCAGACCATGAACGCGCAGGTGATCCTGATCCTCGCGGCCATCGCCACGGTCTATATCGTGCTGGGGATGCTCTACGAGAGCTACGTGCATCCGTTGACCATTCTCTCGACGCTGCCCTCCGCCGGGGTCGGCGCCCTGCTGGCGCTGGAGATATTCGATGCCCCGTTCAGCCTAATCGCCCTTATCGGGATCATGTTATTAATTGGCATCGTGAAGAAAAACGCCATCATGATGGTTGATTTTGCCCTTGAGGCGCAGCGTAACGGCAATCTGGCGCCGGAAGAGGCGATTTTCCAGGCCTGCCTGCTGCGTTTTCGGCCGATTATGATGACCACCCTGGCGGCGCTGTTCGGCGCCCTGCCGCTGGTGCTCTCCGGAGGCGATGGCTCCGAGCTGCGCCAGCCGCTGGGGATCACTATTGTCGGCGGTCTGGTGATGAGCCAGCTGTTAACGCTCTACACCACGCCGGTGGTCTATCTGTTCTTTGACCGTCTGCGACTGCGTTTTTCGCGTCACTCCACTCAACCGGTAAGCGAATAACATGACAGACCTCCCGGCCAGCGTGCGCTGGCAGCTATGGATAGTGGCGTTCGGCTTCTTTATGCAGTCGCTGGACACCACCATCGTCAACACCGCCCTCCCCTCGATGGCCAAAAGCCTCGGGGAGAGCCCGCTGCATATGCATATGATCATTGTCTCCTATGTCCTGACGGTAGCGGTCATGCTGCCGGCCAGCGGCTGGCCGGCCGACCGGGTCGGGGTGCGCAATATCTTCTTCACCGCCATCGTGCTGTTTACCGCCGGGTCGCTGTTTTGCGCCCAGGCCAACACCCTCGACCAGCTGGTGATGGCGCGGGTGCTGCAGGGGGTCGGCGGGGCGATGATGGTGCCAGTGGGTCGCCTGACGGTGATGAAGATCGTCCCGCGCGATCAGTACATGGCGGCGATGACTTTCGTCACCCTGCCGGGCCAGGTTGGCCCGCTGCTCGGCCCGGCGCTGGGCGGGGTGCTGGTGGAGTACGCCTCCTGGCACTGGATCTTCCTCATTAACATCCCGGTGGGGATCATCGGCGCGATCGCCACTCTCTGCCTGATGCCCAACTACACCCTGCAAACCCTGCGCTTCGATCTCTCCGGCTTTGTGCTGCTGGCCGCCGGGATGGCGACCCTGACCCTGGCGCTGGACGGCCAGAAAGGGCTGGGCATGTCGTCGTCGTGGCTGGCAGGCCTGGTGGCCACTGGCCTCGGCGCCTTGCTGCTGTACCTGTGGCATGCCCGCGACAACGCCCGGGCGCTGTTCAGTCTCGATCTGTTTCGCAACCGCACCTTCTCCCTCGGCCTCAGCGGCAGCTTCACCGGTCGTATCGGCAGCGGCATGCTGCCGTTTATGACGCCGGTATTTCTGCAAATCGGCCTTGGCTTCTCCCCTTTTCACGCCGGGCTGATGATGATCCCGATGGTGCTCGGCAGCATGGGTATGAAGCGGATCGTGGTTCAGGTGGTGAACCACTTTGGCTATCGTCGGGTACTGGTTGCCAGCACCCTGGGCCTGGCCGCTGTCAGCCTGCTGTTTATGTGTAGCGCTCTTGCCGGCTGGTATTACGTGCTGCCGCTGATCCTGTTTTTACAGGGCATGATCAACTCCAGTCGCTTCTCCTCGATGAATACCCTGACGCTGAAAGATCTGCCGGACGATCTGGCGAGCAGCGGCAACAGTCTGTTGTCGATGGTGATGCAGCTGTCGATGAGTATTGGCGTGACCATCGCCGGGATGCTGCTGGGGCTTTACGGCCAACAGCATCTGAGCCTCGACGCCGCCAGCACCCATCAGGTCTTTCTCTATACCTATCTGAGCATGGCGGCGATCATCGCCCTCCCGGCGCTCATTTTCTCCCGGGTACCGGATGACGTCGGCAGCAATACCGTTATCCGCCGACGCAACAGGAGTGAATCGTGAAACTTTGGCGCCCGGGCATTACCGGTAAGTTGTTCCTTGCTATTTTCGCCACCTGTATCGTGCTGTTGATCAGCATGCACTGGGCGGTGCGCATTAGTTTCGAACGCGGATTTATCGATTACATCAAGCGCGGCAACGAACAGCGGTTAACCATGCTTGGCGACGCGCTGAGCGAGCAGTACGCCCAGCACGGCAGCTGGGCGTTTCTGCGCAACAACGACCGTTTTATCTTCCAGCTGCTGCGCACCTTCGAACGGGATAATGACGACCGTTCGCCGCCGGGGCACGCGATGAAGCCGGGGCCGATGGAAGCGCCTGGCGCCGGTCCGGACGGGCCGCCGCCGGATGGGCCGCCCGACGGCCCGCGTGACGACGCACGTCCGAGGCCGGAAATGCCGCCCCACGGCTGGCGCACCATGTTCTGGGTGGTCGATCAGTCTGGCCGCGTGCTGGTGGGGCCGCGTGAGCGCGTGCCGGAGGACGGCACCCAGCGCAGCATTGTGGTCAACGGCGTCGAAGTCGGCAAAGTGATCGCCTCGCCGGTGGAGCGGCTGACGCGCAATACCGATATTAATTTTGACCGGCAGCAGAAGCGCACCAGCTGGCTGATTGTCGCCCTTGCCACCCTGCTTGCCGCGCTGGCCACCTTCCCGCTGGCCCGCGGCCTGCTGGCGCCGGTGAAGCGACTGGTGGAAGGCACCCACAAGCTGGCGGCCGGTGATTTTTCCACCCGCGTGACGGTGACCGGCAGCGATGAGCTCGGCCGTCTGGCACAGGATTTTAACCAGCTCGCCAGCACGCTTGAGCGCAACCAGCAGATGCGTCGCGATCTAATGGCCGATATCTCCCACGAGCTGCGCACCCCGCTGGCGGTGCTGCGCGGCGAGCTGGAGGCGATTCAGGACGGGGTGCGGCGCTTTACCCCTGAGTCTATTCCCTCCCTGCAGGCCGAGGTAGCCACCCTCACCAAGCTGGTGGACGACCTCCACCAGCTGTCGATGTCCGATGAGGGGGCGCTGGCCTACCAGAAAACTTCGCTGGATATCATCACCCTGCTGGAGGTCGCCGCAGGCGCCTTCCGCGAGCGCTTCGCCAGCCGGCAGCTGAGCATTCAGGTGTCGCTCCCGGAGCAGGCGATGATTTTCGGCGACCGCGACCGGCTAATGCAGCTCTTTAACAATCTGCTGGAGAACAGCCTGCGCTATACCGACAGCGGCGGCAGCCTGCAGATCACCGCCCGCCGCAGCGGCCGGATGCTGGTCATCGACTTTGCCGACAGCGCCCCCGGCGTCAGCGATGAACAGCTGGCCCGCCTGTGTGAACGCTTTTACCGCGCGGAAGGATCGCGCAACCGCGCCAGCGGCGGATCCGGCCTCGGGCTGGCGATTTGCCTGAATATTGTGGCAGCCCACGGCGGCACCCTGCGTGCCGACCATTCGCCTTTTGGCGGGGTTAGCATTAAAGTTGAGTTACCTCTGGAACATGATTTACCGAGAGACGTATGACTGAATTGTCTGTAGATGAAAACACCCCACGCATTCTTATCGTGGAAGATGAACCCAAGCTCGGCCAGCTGCTGATTGATTATCTGCAGGCGGCGGGCTACGCGCCTACGCTGATCAACCACGGCGACAAGGTCCTGCCCTACGTCCGGCAGACGCCGCCGCACCTGATCCTGCTGGACCTGATGCTGCCCGGCACCGACGGCCTGACCCTGTGCCGGGAAATTCGCCGCTTCTCCGACGTTCCGGTGGTGATGGTGACGGCGAAAATCGAAGAGATCGACCGCCTGCTGGGGCTGGAGATTGGCGCCGACGACTATATCTGCAAGCCCTACAGCCCGCGGGAAGTGGTCGCCCGGGTGAAAACTATCCTGCGTCGCTGCAAGCCGCAGCGCGATCTGCTGGCGCTGGATGCCCAGAGCCCGCTGATTGTCGACGAGAGTCGTTTTCAGGCCTCCTGGCGCGACAAGCTGCTGGACCTCACTCCCGCCGAGTTCCGGCTGCTGAAAACCCTCTCCCAGGAGCCGGGCAAGGTCTTCTCCCGCGAACAGCTTCTCAACCATCTGTATGACGATTATCGGGTAGTGACCGACCGCACCATCGACAGCCACATCAAAAACCTGCGGCGCAAACTGGAGGCGCTGGACGCCGAGCAGTCGTTTATCCGCGCGGTGTATGGCGTTGGCTATCGCTGGGAAGCGGACGCCTGCCGACTGGCGTAGTGAGCCTCTTCCCGGCTCGCGCTGCGCCTGGCCGGGCTACAACTTCACCGTCATCTGCAATCCATATCCCGGGTAAGGCGTTTACGCCGCAACCCGGGAAACTCCATAGCGCCTATCCCGCCAGGCGTTATTAGTGCTGTCAGTGTGAGCACTGCCCAGGTTAAAAATGGCAAACAAATTAGCCATACTGAAAGATACCCATCTGATATTTACTCCCCTTCGCCGCGGCGCTACAATGCCCGCCCTTAATGTGGGGACACTCCCCAACTCGCCGCACCGGGTGCGGCGAATCTGACCTGTCATCAGAACGAGAACACCATGTTTAAACCTGAACTCCTCTCCCCGGCGGGAACGCTGAAAAATATGCGTTACGCTTTCGCCTATGGCGCCGATGCCGTTTATGCCGGCCAGCCGCGCTACTCGCTGCGCGTGCGTAACAACGAATTCAATCACGAAAATCTGCAGCTCGGCATCAATGAAGCCCACGCGCTGGGTAAAAAATTCTATGTGGTGGTCAACATCGCCCCGCATAACGCCAAGCTGAAAACGTTTATTCGCGATCTGAAGCCGGTGGTGGAGATGGGTCCGGACGCGCTGATCATGTCCGATCCGGGTTTAATCATGCTGGTGCGGGAAAACTTTCCTGATATGCCGATCCATCTTTCGGTGCAGGCCAACGCCGTCAACTGGGCGACGGTTAAATTCTGGCAGCAGATGGGCCTGACCCGTGTGATCCTCTCCCGTGAACTGTCGCTGGATGAAATCGAAGAGATTCGCCGCCAGGTGCCGGAGATGGAGATTGAGATTTTCGTCCACGGCGCGCTGTGCATGGCCTATTCCGGCCGCTGCCTGCTCTCCGGGTATATCAACAAGCGCGATCCGAACCAGGGGACCTGCACCAACGCCTGCCGCTGGGAATACAACGTGGCGGAAGGTAAAGAAGACGACGTCGGCAATATCGTCCACAAATATGAGCCGATCCCGGTGCAGACCGTGGAGCCCACCCTCGGCATCGGCGCGCCGACCGATAAAGTCTTTATGATTGAGGAAGCTAAACGTCCAGGCGAGTACATGACCGCCTTTGAGGACGAACACGGCACCTACATCATGAACTCGAAAGATCTGCGGGCTATCGCCCACGTTGAGCGTCTGACCCAGATGGGCGTTCACTCGCTGAAGATCGAAGGCCGCACCAAATCCTTCTACTACTGCGCGCGCACCGCTCAGGTTTACCGCAAAGCGATCGACGATGCCGCCGCCGGCAAACCGTTCGATACCAGCCTGCTGGAGACGCTGGAAGGGCTGGCCCACCGTGGCTATACCGAAGGCTTCCTGCGCCGCCATACTCATGACGATTATCAGAACTACGAGTACGGCTACTCCGTCTCCGAGCGCCAGCAGTTTGTCGGCGAATTCACCGGGGAGCGTAACGGCCCGCTGGCGGCCGTGGCGGTAAAAAATAAGTTCAGCGTCGGCGACAGCCTCGAGCTGATGACCCCGCAGGGTAACGTCAACTTCACCCTCGAGCATATGGAAAATGGCAAAGGTGAAGCCATGCCGGTGGCTCCGGGCGACGGTTATACCGTATGGTTGCCTGTGCCGGACGACCTGCCCCTGCAGTATGCGCTGCTGATGCGCAACTTTACTGGTCAGACAACCAGAAACCCGCACGGTAACTAGTTAATTTGCGTTATTTTTTCACGATGTAAGGATATTAGAATCGGATCACATACCGTTTCGATTGAAACAGGTATCATCCATTTCGCTGAAAAACATAACCCATAAATGCTAGTTGTACCAGGAACCACCTCCTTAGCCTGCGTAATCTCCCTTACGCGGGCTTATTTTTTTGTCTCTCCTTCGGTCCTCGCTTTCGTCATGCGGTACACTTTATGCAACACTGAGCAATAAAGGTTCCCTTGATGATGTCTACGTTTCCAGCCAGCTTACTGATCCTTAACGGCAAAGGTGCCAATGAACCGCAGCTACGCGAGGCGGTTAACCTGTTACGCGACGAAGGGATCGATATTCACGTCCGCGTTACCTGGGAAAAGGGCGATGCCGTGCGCTATATCGATGAAGCCCGGCAGCTGAATGTTGAAACGGTGATCGCCGGCGGCGGCGACGGTACCATTAATGAAGTGGCGACCGCGCTGGTGGAGCGCGGCAGCAACATGGCGCTGGGGATTTTACCGCTGGGCACGGCTAACGACTTCGCCACCAGCGTCGGTATTCCACAGGATCTGGCCAGCGCCCTGAAGCTGGCGATCGTCGGCCGCGATGTACCGATAGATATCGCCCGGGTTAATGATAAAACCGGCTTTATTAATATGGCGACCGGCGGGTTCGGCACCCGGATCACCACCGAAACGCCGGAAAAACTCAAAGCCGCGCTCGGCGGTGTCTCGTATTTAATCCACGGCCTGATGCGTATGGATACCCTGAAGCCGGACCGCTGTGAGATCCGCGGGGAGAACTTTCACTGGCAGGGCGATGCGCTGGTCATCGGCATCGGCAACGGCCGCCAGGCGGGCGGCGGCCAGCAGCTGTGTCCGGAGGCGTTAATTAACGATGGTCTGCTGCATCTACGTATTTTCACCGGCGAAGAGCTGATCCCTGCCCTGTTCAGCACGCTGGCGAATCCGGAAAACTCGCCGAATATTGTTGACGGTGTCTCCTCGTGGTTTGAGATCACCGCCCCCCATGAGATGACGTTTAACCTTGACGGCGAGCCGCTCAGCGGCAAAACCTTCCGTATGGAGCTGTTACCGGCGGCCCTGCGCTGCCGACTGCCGCCCGACTGCCCGCTGCTACGCTGAGGCGGACAGGAGCCCATCGCCCGGCGACGCTGCGCTGGCCGGGCCTATGGTCCGCACATTTTATGTCGCCCGAATAAGCGCCGCGCCAGCCGGTGAGTCAATGTAGGCCGGGTCAGGCGGCAGCCGCCACCCGGCATCAACACCGGTACGGCGACGGATGCCGGTGCAGCTCCTGAGCGGATTAAGGCAATAAAAGGGGTGTGAGCGCAGAGAAGAGATTAACCGACCAGCTACATCCCGGGAATGTCTGCGCCCACAAATGGCTGACTTATACCGCCACCGCTGGCTCCGCGGTAAGCGCTTCCAGCAGTTCAGGTAAGGTTTGATACCGACCCACGGCGGCCTGATAGCGCTCCTGCTGGCTGTCTTCGGCAACCACCGCCGTGGGAATACCGGCGGCCTGGGCCGCGCAAAAGCCGGTAAAGCTATCCTCAATCACCAGACACTGGCTGGCCGCAAGGTTGAGCTTACGCAACGTCGTCAAATACACCGCCGGGTGCGGCTTGCCGCGTGGTTCATCATCCGCGCTGGAGACCACGTCGAAAAAATGCCAGAGCGAGAGCTTGTTCAGCACCGCGGCAATAACCTGGCGGGATGATGAGGTGGCGAGCGCAATCTGATAGCCCGCCTCGCGAAAATAGCGTAACGCCTCAAGCACCCCGCGCATCGGTTCGCCTTTCGCGGCAATCAGGCCGGTGATGCGCTGCATTATGGCGTCTTCCAGCAACGACAGGGCAAGGTTGAGCTGAAAATAGCGGCACCAGGTGCCGGCGATTTCATCAAGACGTTTGCCTTTGGTCAGGGTTTCACATTCATCCACGCTCGCCGTTGCTCCCCATTGCGCGAGGGCGTCAATCTGCGCCTGTCGCCACAGCGCCTCGGAATCAATAATCACGCCGTCCATGTCAAAAATAACCGCCTGCATATCCATTCGTTCACCTCATAAAGGCTGGCATGCGCTTCATACCAGCCGCATCACCTAAGAGAATTCAACCTGCTCGGAGGCGGTCGTTTCCTTATGGGAGAACCCCGGCTGCTCCACGCGGATAAAAGCGCAGAGGAAAAAGGCCACCACGTACAATGCGGTATAGGCGATCACCACCCCGATGGTGCTGAAGAACGGCAGCAGCACCACGGCAATCGCCGGCGCGAGAAAGTTCGACATCCCCGCCGACAGGTTATAAACCGAAATGGCCGCGCCTTTATGCTTCGGCTCCAGCGCCGGGAACACGGCGGCCAGCGGCACGAAGGCGGCGACAAAGATCCCGAGGGCGATGGCGGGGATCAGCGCCATCGCAAAGCTATGGCCAAAGTGCTGAGGAATGTAGTAAAACGCCAGGCTGGAGAGCGCCATACCGATGCAGCCGAACCAGCGCACCACCTTCATCCAGCCCAGTTTTTCCCCCAGGATCCCCCACAGCACGTTAGAGAAAATGGTGGTGAAGAAGAAGACTGCCCATACCTGGAGCCATTCTGAGGTGGTGAAGCCCAGCTCATCGACAAACATCATCGGCATAATGACCGCAAAGCCGAACAGCGAGAGGGTATTGGTAATCCTCACCATGCTCGACAGCAGAATATTGCGGTTGGTATAGAGCAGCGTCGCGGCGCGTCCCAGCTCGGAAAATTTCTGGCGAGTGGTGAGATTCTGCATATGCTGCGGCGTTTGAATATGGCGCAGGGAAGCCAGGGCAATCACGCCCCCGGCGACGCAGAAGGCCAGCGCCAGCCACAACGTCCCCAGTTCGCCAATGTGCGGAATGGTGAAGCTCGGAATATAGCTGCCAAACACGCCGATGCCGATGGAATACACCGCCCAGAACCAACCGATGGCCGAACTGGCATTGTCGCTTTTGACGTTATGGACAATCGCCACGATAAATGAGTAGAGGAACAGCGGATAGGCGAAGCCGCGGATGCCGTAGAAAATCAGGATCAGCGCATAGTTGGCGTGACCGAGGCCGAAAACGAGGAACAGCACGTGGAACACGCACCACAGCACGAAGCCAATCATCATCGTTTTCAGCGGAGTGATAATTTCCGCCACCACGCCGGAAATCCACGCCGACAGCGCGGCGGCCAGGCCGTAGAGGGTAAAGGCAAAGGAGGCCTCCGCCGGGGAGAAGCCAAGCGCTTTGATATAGTGCGACAGAAAGGCTAATTCAAAACCGTCGCCGGTCATAAATACGGCAATGGCAATGTATCCCCAGAGCAGGTTCAGGGGTAAACCGAGCCACTGTTTATTATTGATAGACATAATGACCTCGTTTTCAGGGTACAGGGTGGCCGCTCCGCGACGTGCAACGCAGCGGCTGTTATGATGAAAATCAGTGCTGCCGATAACTCAGATCGTTAAAATACAGCGCCTTAAACTGCGCGTAGCGTTGCATCAGAGAGTGGTGGCGAAGCGGATCCGCACGCCAGGTCTGCCAGACTTCCGGTTTCTCACACACCGCGGCAATCGGTTTGCCCGCTGCCAGACAGGCCAGCCGCGCCGCACCCAGGGCGCCGCCCGTCTCTCCCCCTTTATGGGTCACCACCGGCATAGCGAGAATATCGGCCAGCAGCTGGGCCCAGAACGGACTGCGGGCGCCGCCGCCCACCAGCGAGCATTGCGCGATCGACGTACCGCTCTCTTTCAACACCTGCAGGCCGTCGTTGATACCAAAGCTCACCCCTTCCAGCACCGCGTAGCCAAGCTGCGCGCGCAGGCTGGCGTGGGTCAGGCCCCAGAACATGCCGCGCGCATCAGGATCGTTATGCGGAGTACGTTCACCGGAGAGATAGGGCAAAAAGAACGGAGCGTGGGCTTTCTCCTCCTCGCTGAGTTCGGCAATTTCCGCCAGCAGCGCCACTTCCGTGGTACCGATCAGGCGGCAGAACCACTGCAAACAGCTGGCGGCGCTCAGCATGACGCTCATCTGGTGCCACAGGTTTGGCAGCACGTGACAAAACGCATGCACCGCCGACTGCGGGGCCGGACGATAGGCGTCGGTCACCACAAACAGCACCCCGGAGGTACCTAGCGAAATAAACGCATCCCCCGGCGAGACCGCGCCGACGCCAATGGCGCTGACCGCGTTATCACCGCCGCCCCCGGCCACCACCACCGAGGCGTTCAGCCCCCAGCGCGCCGCCACCTGCGGGTCAAGGGTGGCAGAAACCTCGCAGCCTTCGACCAGCGTCGGCATTTGGCTGCGTGACAGGCCGCACTTATCCAGCAGAGCGTCGGACCAGTCGCGCTTCGCCACGTCCAGCCACAGCGTCCCGGCGGCGTCCGACATATCGGAGACTTTCTTCCCGGTCATCCGGTAACGCAGATAATCCTTCGGCAGCAGCACCGTGGCGGTGCGCTGAAAGTTTTGCGGCTCGTGACGGCGCACCCACAGCAGCTTCGGCGCGGTAAAGCCCGGCATCGCCAGGTTTCCCGCCACCTGATGCAGCTCCGGCGCCATCGCCTCCAGCTCGGCGCACTCTGCAGCGCAGCGGGTGTCGTTCCACAGAATGGCCGGACGGATCGTCTCCCCCTTTTCATCCAGCAACACCGCGCCGTGCATCTGCCCGGAGAGGCCAATCGCCTTGATGGCCGGCCAGTGCTGCGCGCATTTTTCCCGCAGCGTGGTCATCAGATACTCCGTCGCCTCCCACCATAACTCCGGCGCTTGTTCTGACCAGTGCGGATGGGGCCGCTGAATACTCAGCGGCGCGCTATGGCTGGCGATAACCTCATAGTTCTCATCAATGACCAGCGCTTTGACTTCCGATGTGCCGAGATCGATACCCAGATACATAGCCACCTCTTATTTAATCAGCGTGTAAACGGCGGCGACTTTCTCGCGCATCAGCGCCAGGAAATCCGCGTTGTTGGCCAGGTCACCAAACAGGGCTTTATCGCGAGCGTAGACAGCCACCGGATCCTGAGCCTCATACATTTCATGCACCGCCTGCGCATCCAGGATGCCGTCCTGGTACTCATACGGCAGCGTTCCCTTATGCCACTGCTCCATAAAGACGAAGAACAGCGCCGGCAGCATGGCGGTCGCCTCAGGGCGAACGCCGCGCTGATAGCACTCCTGCAGCGTGGGGGCGATCATCGCCGGAATTTTCGAGAAGCCATCGGCGGCGACGCGCTGGTTGGTGTCCTGGATATACGGGTTGGTAAAGCGCTTAAGCACCACATCCCGGTAGGTCGGCAAATCAATGCCGTTATCGCCGAGGCACGGGATGACATCCTCCGTGACGTAGCGGTCGGCAATGGCGTAGATAGCATCGGTCAGCTTGCTTTCATGAATATACTGCTGGCCAATTAAGGTTCCCGCCCAGGCAATGCAGCTGTGCGACGCGTTCAGAATGCGGATTTTCGCCTCTTCATACGGGATGACCGACTCGACCATCTCCACGCCGACCGCTTCCAGGTTCGGGCGGGCATCACGGAAGTGGTTCTCCACCACCCACTGGATAAAGGTCTCCCCCATCACCGGCGCTTTGTCATCAATCCCGGTTTGCGCTTTGATACGGGCCGGCAGATCGGCCGCCGGACGCGGGGTGATGCGGTCCACCATGGTGTTCGGACAGGTGGTATTGGCCGCCATCCAGTCAATGACCGCCTGTTTGCCGGTGAGCTGCAGGAACTCCACCATCCCGTCGTGAAAACGCTCGCCGTTATGGCGCACGTTATCGCAGTTGAGCAGGGTCAGCGGCCCGGCGTTGTCCGCCATGCGTTTTTCCAGGATCCGCGCGAGGGTACCGTAAATGGTTTTGCACTCGCCTTGCAGGTCGGCCTGCAGATCGGGGTTACTGGTTTCCAGCTGATGGCGGGTGTTCAGGTAGTACCCCCCTTCCGTCACGGTAAAGGCGATAACTTTGGTCTGCGGGTTTGCCCCCTCGTTAATCAGCGGCTGCAGCCCGGCCTGCCACGGCAGCAGTTTCTGGATTGAGGTGATCTCTTCATAGTCGCGCTCCCCTTCCGGGCTGACGGTTTCCAGGACGTAACGTCCTCCCTGCGCCGCCAGCGCCTGGACCACCTGCTCGGCGTCGTTACGAATATTTCCCGCCGCGATGTGCCAGCGCTTATCCCCGGACGCAATCAGACGATGCAGATACCACGCCTGATGCGCGCGGTGAAAAGAACCCAGACCGATGTGAAGCCAAGTGAATTGATTGTTCATGTTCTGCTCTCCTTGAGTTGATGGCGCCACTGTAATTGATCATTTGACCAAAATAAGAGCCGTGGATCACAAAAGAACAATTACCCAATTAAATTACAAATGACCAGATAAGAGCAAAAGCTTGCCAGTTATCCCAACCACGGCGAGAATGCGGGTATTCGCCGGGCCAATTGCGAGCCCTGG
This sequence comes from Klebsiella sp. 10982, assembly GCF_048589245.1. Taxonomy (NCBI): domain Bacteria; kingdom Pseudomonadati; phylum Pseudomonadota; class Gammaproteobacteria; order Enterobacterales; family Enterobacteriaceae; genus Klebsiella; species Klebsiella sp. 10982. The sequence continues at coordinate 30,731 of NZ_JBMAXV010000022.1, read as the reverse complement.
TCAGCAACTTAGGGCGGGAAACCATGAGTAAAGAAGACGATATCCGGATGGATCAGAAGGTGCGTGCCGCGTGGATGTACTACATCGCCGGTCAGAATCAGAGCGAGATCGCCAGCCAGCTGGGCACCTCCAGACCGGTGGTGCAACGGCTGATCGCCGCCGCGAAAGAAGAAGGGATTGTGTCGATTAATCTGCACCATCCGGTGGCAAACTGCCTCGATTATGCGCAGTTGTTGCAGGAAAAGTATCAACTGATCGAGTGCAATGTGGTCCCCGCCTTCAGCGAAGAGAGCACCCTCGATAGCGTGTCGTTTGGCTGCTATCAGCTGATGGCTCGCTATTTACAGGATGATAAAGAGAAAATTATCGGTCTGGGCTCGGGCCTGACCCTGAAAAAAGCGCTGCAGCGCATCGATTTTGACAGCCTGAATACCCGCTGCGTGGCGCTGATCAGCGCCATGAATGCCGACGGGCAGTGCAATTATTACGATGACGTGCCCCTGCTGCTAACCCGCAAAATAAAGGCCAAGTACTATCAGTGGCCGGCGCCGCGCTACGCCCAGAGCGCGGAGGAGTATGAGATGTGGTGCAGCAACCGCTTATTCCGCAGCGTCTCCGGCGTCGCCCGCGAGGCAGACGTAATTTTTGTCGGCATTGGTCCCCTGGGCACGCAAAGTCCAATTTTTAAGGACGGGTTTATTAATCAGGCGCAAATGGATGAGCTGACCGCGCGCGGCGGCATCGGGGAGATCCTCGGACGGTTTATTGATGCCGAAGGCAACGTGGTAGACAGCGAGATCAACCGCATGATCACCAGCTATGATATCCGTCAGAACCACTGCCCGCGTATTGCCGCGGCGTGTGGAGAATACAAACGGCCGGCGATCCTGGCGGCCCTTAAAGGCGGCTGGATCAATGGTCTGGTGACCGATGAACATACCGCCCGCTGGCTGTTGACCCGCTAACGGCGCAGGCTGAAGACCCATACAAAACGTTAACCCCGGTGCGCGTCGCGCCACCGGGGAACCCGACGAGCGTGGGGCTTATCAGGCGATAGTCACTTTCCCGTCAAGGTAGACGTCCTGCACGGCATTGATCAGCTTCACGCCGTCGGCCATCGATTTCTTAAACGCTTTACGGCCAAGGATCAGCCCCATGCCGCCGGCGCGTTTATTGATCACCGCCGTGCGCACCGCGTCGGTAAGGTCGGTCTCCCCGCCCGCCGCGCCGCCAGAGTTAATCAGCCCGGCGCGGCCCATATAGCAGTTCGCCAGCTGGTAGCGCACCAGATCGATAGGGTTATCGCTGGTCAGTTTGCTGTACACCCGATCGTCGGTATAGCCGAAGTTAACCGCTTTATAGCCGCCGTTATTCTCCGCCATCTTTTGCTTAACGATATCGGCGCCGATGGTGGCCGCCAGATGGTTGGCCTGCCCGGTCAGGTCGGCGGAAACATGGTAGTCGACGCCGTCTTTCTTGAACGCCGAATTACGCAGATAGGCCCACAGCACGGTGACCAGGCCCAGCTCATGCGCCCGCTCAAAGGCGGCGGAGATCTCTTCTATCTGGCGACGCGATTGCTCCGAGCCAAAATAGATCGTCGCGCCCACGGCCACGGCGCCCATATTGAACGCCTGCTCAACGCTGGCGTAGAGGGTCTGGTCGTATTCGGTAGGGTAGCTCAGCGTTTCGTTATGGTTGAGCTTCACCAGAAAAGGGATGCGGTGCGCATATCGGCGCGACACGGAGGCAAGAACGCCGTAGGTCGACGCCACGCAGTTACAGCCGGCCTCAATGGCCAGCTCGACGATATTTTTCGGATCAAAGTACAGCGGGTTGGCGGCGAAGGAGGCGCCCGCCGAGTGCTCTACGCCCTGGTCGACCGGCAGAATGGAAAGGTAGCCGGTCCCCCCCAGGCGTCCAGTATTGTATAGAGTCTGCATATTCCGCAGCACCGCCGGTGGTCGGTTGTTATCCACCATCACCCGATCAACATAATCTGCGCCCGGCAGATACAGCTGGTCGGCAGGAATGGTTATACAACGGTGCTGTAAAAGGCTGTCGGCATCTTTGCCAAGCAACTGCGCAATATCAGTCATAGCAATCTCCCGTAAGGCCGGCCGAAGCCGGCATGCATTATCCCAACCCAATTTTTTTGGGCAGGTTAAGCCTGGTACCGACTTAGCCTATTTTCCAGCCGGGGGGCCATTTTTTCAGGAGATTCTGCTGTCCCGTTGCGCTGCCATTTACCACCAGGCGTGGAAATGGTGCACTGGCCCAATGCCGTGGCCCACCTCCAGAGAGTCGGCCTGCGCCAGGGCCGCCGACAGCCAGGCCTTCGCCTCGGCGACGGTGGCCGCCCAGTCCGCATGACGCGGGCGCAGCGCCGCCAGCGCCGCAGAGAGCGTGCAGCCGGTGCCGTGGGTATTTTTAGTCTGTACCCGCGGCGTGGTAAACCGCTGTTCCCCTTCACGGGTGAAGAGCCAGTCCGGGCTTTCGGCATCGTCGAGATGGCCGCCCTTCATCAATACCGCGCCGCAGCCCAGCGCCAGCAGCGCCCGCCCCTGCTCCAGCATCTCGCGCTCGGTGCGCGCATGGGGGGCATCGAGTAGCGCGGCTGCTTCCGGCAGGTTCGGGGTGATCAATGACACCTGCGGCAACAATCGTTGACGCAGGGTCTCCACCGCCGATGCCGACAGCAGCGGATCGCCGCTTTTCGCCAGCATCACCGTATCCAGCACCACGTTGGCCACCCGGTAGCGCGACAGCCGCTCGGCCACGGCCTCCACAATATCGGTCTCCGCCAGCATGCCGATTTTGGTGGTATCAATACGCACATCGCTGAACACCGAATCGAGCTGCGCCGCCACAAAATCTGGTTCGATGCGATAGACCGACTGCACGCCACAGGTATTCTGCGCCACCAGGGCGGTGATCACCGAGCAGCCGTAGGCGCCCAGCGCGGAGAAGGTTTTCAGATCGGCCTGGATACCGGCCCCGCCGCTGGGATCGGTGCCGGCAATAGTCAGGGCGTTGATGCGTTTCATCCCTGCACCTCCTGATACAGCGCGTCGAGAAACGCCGGAATAAAGCTGCCAGGGCCTCCCTGGCGGGCGGCGATCTTCCCGGCCTGCTTCATCAGCCCGCAGGCAGCGGCTACATTTTCCAGCCGGTCTCCCGGCAGTGCCGTGCTTGCCGCCACCACCGCCGACAGCGCGCAGCCGGTGCCCACCACCCGGGTCATCAGCGCATCGCCCCCCGCCACGCTAAGCACCCGCTCGCCGTCGGTGACGTAATCCACCTCGCCGGTAACCGCCACAATGGTAGTCAACTGGCCGGCCAGCGCCTGGGCCGCCGGCAACGCCGCGGCGGCCGTATCGGTGGTATCCACCCCGCGCCCACCGGCGCTCATCCCGGCCAGTGCCAGAATTTCAGAGGCATTGCCACGAATGGCCGCCGGCTGCAGGGCCAGCACCTCGTGACAAAAGGCCGTGCGCACGGTCAAGGCACCGACGGCCACCGGATCCAGCGTCCAGGGCTTGCCGGCCTGGCGGGCGCGTTCCACCGCGGCGCGCATCGCCACCGCGCGATCTTCGGTCAGGGTACCGACGTTAATTAACAGCGCATCGGCGATAGCGGCAAACTGCGCCGCTTCGCGGGGATCGATCACCATCGCCGGCGAGGCGCCGACGGCCAGCAGGACATTGGCGGTAAAGGTCTGCACCACGTCATTAGTCATGCAGTGCACAAGGGGGGAATGGGCGCGCAGCAGATGGCGCAGGTGCGCGACAGACGCAGGATTCAGCAATTCAGGCATGGTTTGCTCCCGCCAGACGAGGGGGAAGCAATGACCCTGCGGTCTCTGACTTCCCTACGCTGGCATTATCCAGATCAGGTGGTACGGGTATTTCTCAGCCTTCAACGAAGAAGGGCACCCCGAGTCATAAAAGCGGTACAACATTTTCAGTCAGCAGGGTACGAAATGTGGCGCGGTAACACAAGCCAACCTGATTTCTTTTCCCTTCTGTAGCCGTACTACATAAGGAGTAAAACTCACTTTTTTTGTAAACAAAAATGGATGTTTGTTAATGCATAGTTATATTTAAAAAATCTTTAACAAACAGTCACCTGCGTTATATCGGTTAAACCGAACGAACCATGCCATTAATGAGGATTCCAATGAAATTGACCCCGATAGTTAAAGGGTTAGCGTTAGCGGGTTTGTTAAATAGTCTCGCTTTCGCCGCCTGGGCGGATACGTCAGCCAAAGAGGCGACCGAAGCGACCAAAAAAGCGAACGATGCCCTCTACAATCAACTCCCCTTCTCCGATAACACCGATTTCACCAATGTGCATAAAGGCTTTATTGCCGCCCTGCCGCCGGAGGTCATTAAAGGCGAACAAGGCAATATCATCTGGGATCCGGGTCAGTATGCCTTCATCAAAGAAGGGGAAAAAGCGCCGGAGACAGTGAACCCGAGCCTGTGGCGGCAGTCGCAGCTGATCAACATCAGCGGCCTATTTGAAGTGACCGATGGGGTCTACCAGATCCGCAACCTCGATCTCTCCAATATGACGATCATAGAGGGCAAAGAGGGGCTCACCGTCGTTGACCCGCTGGTCTCGGCAGAAACCGCCAAAGTTGGGATGGATCTCTACTACCAAAACCGCGGCAAAAAACCGGTCGTCGCGGTGATCTACACCCACAGCCACGTTGACCATTACGGCGGCGTGCGCGGCGTGGTTGATGAAGCCGACGTCAAAGCGGGCAACGTGAAAATCTACGCGCCGTCCGGCTTTATGGAAGCCGCCGTGGCGGAAAATATCATGGCCGGGAACGTCATGAGCCGCCGCGCCAGCTATATGTACGGCAACCTGCTGAAACCCGACGCCAAAGGCCAGGTGGGCGCCGGTCTGGGCACCACCACCTCTGCGGGTACCGTCACCCTGATTGCGCCAACCAACATTATTGACAAGGACGGCCAGAAAGAAGTCATCGACGGCCTGACCTACGACTTTATGCTGGCGCCGGGCTCCGAAGCGCCGTCAGAAATGCTGTGGTATATCGAAGAGAAGAAACTGATCGAATCCGCAGAAGATGTCACTCATACCCTGCATAACACTTACTCGCTGCGCGGGGCGAAGATCCGTGAACCGCTGCCGTGGTCAAAATATATCAACCAGGCGATCGTTCGCTGGGGCGATAAGGCTGAGATCATTATGGCTCAGCACCACTGGCCGACCTGGGGCAACGAAAACGTGGTTAACCTGCTGAAGAGCCAGCGAGACCTGTATCGTTACATCAACGATCAGACCCTGCGGATGGCTAACGAAGGCCTGACCCGCGATGAAATCGCCGCTAACTTTACGCTGCCGGACAGCCTCGCCAACACCTGGGCTAACCGCGGCTACTACGGCTCGGTCAGTCACGATGTGAAGGCCACCTACGTGCTGTATCTCGGCTGGTTCGACGGCAACCCTGCCACCCTCGACGAACTGCCGCCGGAAGAAGCGGCGAAGAAATTCGTTGAGTACATGGGCGGCGCCGATGCCATCCTGCAGAAAGCGAAAGAGGATTACGACCAGGGTAACTACCGCTGGGTCGCCCAGGTGGTCAGCAAAATTGTCTTCGCCGATCCTAATAACCAGCAGGCGCGTAATCTGGAAGCCGATGCCCTGGAGCAGCTAGGCTATCAGGCGGAATCCGGCCCGTGGCGTAACTTCTACCTCACCGGCGCCCAGGAGCTGCGTAACGGTGTGGTGAAAGGCCCGACCCCGAATACCGCCAGCCCGGACACCGTCCGCGCCATGACCCCGGAAATGTTCTTTGATTACCTGGCGGTGCATATCAATGGCGAGAAAGCAGGTAACGCGAAGTCGGTGTTCAATATCGATCTGGGCAGTGACGGCGGCAAATATAAGCTGGAGCTGGAAAACGGCGTGCTGAACCACACCGCGAATGCGCAAGCGAAAGAGGCCGATACCACCCTGACGCTGGATCGCGCCACCCTGAATAAAATCATTCTCAAAGAAGAGACTCTGAAGCAGGCGGAAGAGAAAGGGGAAGTTAAAATCAGCGGTAACGGCGCTAAACTCGATGAAATGCTGGGCTATATGGACCCGTTTGACTTCTGGTTTAACATTGTAACGCCGTAATGATTCGCTGACTGGCGTCGTGGGTAGCAGGGCGGAGAATGCCGCCTTGTTACCTTCTCAGCGACGTTTAGTACTCTGCAGGCAGCGGTCGATCGATAGAGACAAGCTTGCCGCGTTTCATGGTGATGTATCCTCCCGCCTTTAAGTCCGCCAGCACGCGAAACACATGGGTGCGTGAAAGATTGGTACGCCTGATGATAAATAACGCCAGCCCCTCATTTTCCCCCTCATGCGTATGCTGTCGATACAGATAGCGATACAGCATGGGGCGAATCGTCTGATAGCTGGTGACCTGGCGGCGTTCATTGTGCAGATCGATGGTAAAGATACTCATGAACACCAGCACTTTCGCCAGCGCCTCAAAGCGCTGTGGGTGATTGGCAATAAACAGCCGATCGAAGGTCGCGTAGGTAATTTTACGCAGCGTCACCGGAGCGCTGCCGGTATATTCAAATTTCGCCAGCGGGCAATACCGCTCCATCAGGCCAATTGGCATATGCTCAATGGAATTACCAATACTCAAGCCATCATCCGGCATTAATATTGATAACGAACCCTCGGTACAAAAATAAATATAACCCAACTCCGGGCGCCATTTTTTATTGGCGGTAAGAATAATCTCTTCACCTTCCGTAACGATGTCGGCAAAAAAGTCGGCGATGGCTAACGTTTTATAATAACTATGTATTTCCTGAAAATTCATCCTCTGCCCTCGCCTTTGCCGTTAGCAACAGTATAGCAGTCCTCCTCCGGCAAAGACGAGCGGATCCTTAAGCGACCACGCGCCAGTCCCATATGGGACTATTCAGCGCAATATTTGTCTTTAGAATAAACCACAAGCCATTCATTTTAAAAACGGGAAATATTGCTTTTATTTCCGCGGAATAAATTACCTGAGAGATAGTAATGAAATTAAATCAGATAGCCAAAAACCTGGCCCTGGCCGGAATGTTATCCTCTTTATCAATCACCGCCTTCGCCGCCGCGCCACAACAGGATGCCACACCGGCCACGCGTGAGGCGAACCAGGCGCTATACCGCAAACTGCCGTTCGCGGATAAAACCGACTTTAATAATGCCCATCAGGGTTTTATTGCCCCTCTGCCGTCGACGATGCTCAAAGGCGCACAGGGAAATATTATCTGGGATCCCGCCAAATATAATTTTGTTAAAGAAGGTGAAAAGGCACCAGACACCGTCAATCCCAGCCTGTGGCGACAGTCGCAATTGCTCAACATCGGCGGCTTATTCAAAGTCACCGACGGCGTTTACCAGATCCGTAATCTCGATCTTTCCAATATGACGATTATCGAAGGTAAAACCGGGATTACGGTCATCGACCCGTTGCTGAGCGCCGAACCGGCTAAAGAGGCGCTGGCGCTGTATTTTGCCCACCGGCCGAAAAAACCGGTGGTGGCGGTGCTGTTTACCCACAGCCATGTGGACCACTACGGCGGTATCCGCGGCGTAGTCAATGAAGCCGACGTGAAAGCCGGTAAAGTGAAGATTTACGCCCCCGCGGGCTTTATGGAGGAAGCGGTTTCCGAGAACATCATGGCCGGTACTGCGATGAGCCGCCGCGCCAGCTATATGTACGGTAACCTGCTGAAGCCGGACGCCAAGGGCCAGGTCGGCGCTGGCCTCGGCACCACCACCTCGGCAGGAACCGTTACGCTGATCCCGCCGACCCATTACATTACCCATACCGGTCAGCAGGAGGTGATCGACGGCCTGACCTATGACTTTATGATGGCGCCGGGCTCGGAAGCGCCGTCGGAAATGCTGTGGTATGTCAAAGAGAAGAAAATGATCGAGGCGGCAGAGGATGTGACCCATACCCTGCACAACACCTACTCGCTGCGCGGCGCCAAAATCCGCGATCCGCTGGCGTGGTCGAAATACATCAACGCCGCCATCGACCGCTGGGGCAACGAGGCGGAAGTGATTATCGCTCAGCACCACTGGCCGACCTGGGGGAACGATAATATCGTTAAGCTGATGAAAGGTCAGCGCGATATGTATCGCTATATCAACGACCAGACTCTGCGGATGGCGAACTTAGGCATGACCCGCGATGAGATCGCCGCCAGCTTCAGGCTGCCGGACTCCCTGGAGAAACAGTGGTCGAGCCGCGGCTACTACGGTTCCGTTAGCCACGATGTAAAAGCGACCTACGTCTTCTATCTCGGCTGGTTTGATGGCAACCCGGCCACCCTCGACGAGCTGCCGCCAGAACAGGCGGCGAAGAAGTTCGTGGAATATATGGGCGGCGCTGATGCGATCATGCAGAAAGCCAAAGCCGACTACCAGCAGGGGAACTACCGCTGGGTGGCCCAGGTGACCAGCAAAATCGTCTTCGCCGATCCGCACAATCAGCAGGCGCGCGATCTGGAAGCCGACGCCCTTGAGCAGCTCGGTTATCAGGCGGAAGCCGGGACCTGGCGCAACTTCTACCTCACCGGCGCCCAGGAGCTGCGTAACGGCGTGCAGAAACTGCCGACGCCAAACACCGCCAGCCCGGATACCGTGCGGGCGATGACGCCAGAAATGTTCTTCGATTACCTCGCGGTGCATATCAATGGCGAAAAAGCCGGGGCGGCGAAAGCGGTCTTCAACATCGACCTGGGCAAAGACGGCGGCAAGTACAAACTGGAGCTGGAAAACGGTGTGTTAAACCATACCGCCAATGCGGTGGCGGACAATGCCGATGCCAGCATCGCCCTGAGTCGCGATGCCCTGAATAAGATTATCCTCAAGCAGGAAACCCTGAAGCAGGCTGAGGCTCAGGGCGAGGTCAAGATTAGCGGTAATGGCGCTAAGCTCGACGAGATGCTGAGCTACATGGACACCTTTGCCTTCTGGTTCAATATCGTCACACCGTAAGCGTTTAACGCTGACATCCCCCGTCGCCGGTCTGGTCGCGGGGGATTTTTTTGCCACCGCTCAACGCACAAAAAGAGGCGGTTCGCCTACCTGCCCTGGCGCAATTCGGCCTGCAGCAGGGAAAAACAGGCTTCAATGAGCGGCGGCAGGGCCTGCGGCCCGCGCATCAGCGCCACCGTACGGGTCAGCGCTGGCTGCTGCAGGTGAACGACCTTTAGCGCCGGGTCCTGCAGATGGGTGGTGTACAGCTCTGGCAGGATCGCCACCGCCAGACGCGAGCGCACCAGGCCATACAGGGTTTCGATATAGTCCACCTGGTAGCGTGTGGTCAGCGTCAGGCGATGGCTTTCCACTAATGCCGCCACCAGCCGCTGAATATTACCTTTCGAGAACACGGCCATATCCCGCCCCACCAGCTGTTTCCACGGCAAATGCGGATGCGCGGCCAGCGGATCGTCACGGTGCAGCACCGCCACGAAGGGATCTTCGCGCAGCGGATAGACCAGCAGTTCAGCGGGCAGTGAGCTGTCGATCGCCCCGATGCCGCAATCAATCTCGCCGCGCTGCAGCGCCTGGATAAGCGCATCGTTGGTCTGATCGTGAAATTCGATACGCAGACGCGGAAAGGCCTGGGCCAGAGTCTGCGGCAGCAGCGGAAACAGCAGCGAACTGACCGACGGCACCAGACCGATGCGCACCGTCCCGTCGCCGCCCGCCTCGACGATCTGCTGCATATCGAAAAAGGCTGCCTGCGCCACGCTGAGGATCCGTTGAGCGTGGGGTAAAATCGCCGCCCCCAGTTCAGTCAGGGTGACCGCCGAAGCGGTACGGTTGACCAGCTTGCCGCCGAGCACCGTTTCAATCTGCCGCAGGGCGCTGCTCAGCGCCGGCTGGCTAATCGCCAGCCGACTGGCGGTATCGGTGAAGTGGCGCAGCTGGGCCAGGGTGACGAAATACTGAAGCTGTTTAAGAGAGAGCGCGGGCAGACGCTGCCAGGGTTCGTTCATCATCGGGTTCGCTACGCTGGTCCTGCACAATAACCCGAGCTTATCGGGTGATAAATTTATTCATCTGGGCAAACGTTTGCTGTGCCCCTAGAGTATCCGCATTATCCTTGTGCCGGAGTGGTTATGTCCAGCAATGCTCAAGTCCGCCGTCGCGCCGTACAGGCCGCGCGCGGCGAATCCCCGTTTGATCTGCTGCTTGTCGATGCGCAGATCGTCGATATGGCGACGGGCGAAATTCGCCCCGCTGACGTTGGTATCGTCGGCGAGATGATCGCCAGCGTCCACCCGCGCGGCAGCCGCGCCGACGCCCATGAAGTGCGTTCCCTGGCCGGCAACTACCTGTCGCCTGGCCTGATGGACACCCATGTCCACCTCGAAAGCTCGCACCTGCCGCCGGAGCGCTATGCCGAAATCGTCCTCACCCAGGGCACCACCGCGGTGTTCTGGGATCCGCATGAGCTGGCCAACGTCCTCGGCGTCGCTGGCGTGCGCTACGCGGTGGACGCCAGCCGCCATCTGCCGCTGCAGGTGATGGTCGCCGCCCCGTCCAGCGTCCCCTCCACGCCCGGCCTCGAAATGTCCGGTGCCGATTTCGCCGGCGCGGAGATGGAAACCATGCTCGGCTGGCCGGAAGTGCGCGGTGTGGCGGAAGTGATGGATATGCACGGCGTGTTGCACGGTAGCGAGCGGATGCAGGAGATTGTCCAGGCCGGTCTTAACAGCGGCAAACTGATTGAAGGCCACGCCCGCGGCCTGAGCGGCGCTGACCTGCAGGCGTACCTCGCCGCCGGCGTCACCTCCGATCATGAACTGACCTCGGCGGACGATGCGCTGGAAAAACTGCGCGCCGGGCTGACGATCGAGATCCGCGGCTCGCACCCCTATCTGCTGCCGGATATCGTCGCGGCGTTAAACACGCTGCCGCACCTCTCCTCGCAAATCACCGTCTGCACCGATGACGTGCCGCCGGATATGCTGCTGGAGAAAGGCGGGATCATCGCCCTGCTTAATCTGCTGATCGAGCACGGTTTACCGGCGGTCGACGCCCTGCGTTTCGCCACCCTCAACGCCGCTATTCGCCTGCAGCGCCACGACCTCGGGCTGATTGCCGCCGGACGGCGCGCCGACCTGGTGGTGTTTGATTCCCTGGAGAAACTGGTGGCCCGTGAAGTCTACGTTGGAGGGGAACGGCTGGCCCATGCCGGCCGCCTGCTAAAGCCGATCGCCCCCGCGCCGGGCGTCACCCCGCCGCGCGATACCTTACAGATCGCCCCCCTGTGCGCCGATGACTTTGTTCTGCGCCTCCAGGGCATTCGCCACGGCGTCGCCCGCCTGCGCCATATCCGCGGCGCGCGCTTCACCCAGTGGGGCGAAGTGGAAGTGCAGGTTCGTGACGGAAAGGTCCAGCTGCCCGCCGGCTTCAGCCTGATCTGGGTTAAGCACCGCCATGGCCGCCACCAGGCGACGCCGCAAATCGCCCTGCTCGAAGGCTGGGGCGAGCTGCGCGGCGCCATCGCCACCAGCTACTCCCACGACTCGCACAATCTGGTGGTGCTCGGGCGCGACGCTGATGATATGGCGCGGGCGGCCAACCAGCTTATCGCCTCCGGCGGCGGGATGGCGCTGGCGCAACAGGGTGAGATCCTTGCCCATGTGGCGATGCCGATTGCCGGCATGCTGTCGGATCTTCCGGCCGCCGAGCTGGCGCGTCAGTTCCGCGAGCTGCGCGATCTGAGCAGCAAAGTCGCCGACTGGGAGCCGCCGTACCGGGTGTTCAAGGCCATTGAAGGCACCTGCCTTGCCTGTAACGCCGGGCCGCATTTAACCGATTTGGGTCTGACCGACGGCGGCAGCCGTCAGATTGTCGACCCGTTGATAGCCTGCCGGGAGATCCCGGAGCCAATCGATCACAACAATAATCCTCAGGGAGCCTGAGCATGGCCGATAACACACTTCACTCTTCCGCCCGCGCTAACTGGCTGGAGCGCCGCTTTGCGTTGCGCGCTCGCGGCGGCACGCTACGCACCGAATGCCTGGCCGGGATCACCGGCTTTCTCGCCGCCGCCTATTTACTGGTGGTCATTCCGGGGCTGCTGGCGATCGGCGGGATGGACAAAGGCGCCGCCACCACCGGCACCATTCTGGTCTTCGTCGTCGGCTCATTGCTGATGGCGTTTTATGCCAACCTGCCGTTTATCGTCGGCCCGGGCATTGGCGGCTCGGTGCTGGTGGGGGTGACGCTGGCCGGTAGCGAAGGGATTGGCTGGCAGACTGGCCTCGGGATTGCCTGCTGGTCGGGGATCCTCTTCTTCCTGCTGACCCGCTTTGGCCTGCGTGAAGTGGTCACCCGCTCGGTGCCGCAGTCGATCAAGCTGGGGCTGACGGCCTCCATCGGCCTGTTTGTCGCCGTCCTCGGCTTTCGCAATGCCGGACTGGTGCTGGCCAATGCGAAAACCAACGCGCTGACGCTCGGCGACTTTCTCGCTCCAGGCGCGCTGGTGGCGCTGTGCGGCCTGTTTCTGGCGATAGCCCTGCAGGCACGTAAGGTACCGGGCGCCATTTTGTGGGCCATTCTTTTCGCCACGCTGGTGGGCATCCCCTTCGGCGTCACCCATCTGCCGACACGTTTTATCGATGCCCCCCACTCGCTAACCCCGGTGCTGGGACAGGTTGACCTGCTGGGGGCGTTAAACATCGCCTTCCTGCCGTTCCTGTTCGTCTTTTTCGCCTCTGAGTTTTTCTCCACCATGGGGACAACGCTGGCGGTGGGCGGCGAGGCGGGTCTGCTGGATGACGAAGGCAACATGCCGCAGATTAATCGCCCGTTTATGGTCGATTCGATTGCCGCCGCGCTCGGCCCATGGGTGGGGATCCCGGCGGCGACGGCGCTGATTGAGTCTTCGGCGGCAGCGGAAGCCGGCGGCAAAACCGGCCTCACCGCCCTGTCGGCGGCGGTAATGTTCCTCCTGATGCTGCTGTTCACGCCGGTGGCGTTGATGATCCCGAAAGAAGCCACCGCCCCGGCGCTGATCCTGATTGGCCTGAACATGTTCAGCGGCCTGCGCAAAGTGGATCTTGGCAATTTCACCGACGGGCTGCCGGTGCTGATGATGGTGATGATTACGCTTATCGCCAACAGCTTCGGTACCGGAATTGCCGGCGGGCTGCTGTTTTACATTGTGATCAAGGCTATCGCCGGCAAGGGACGGGAAATCCCGATTGGCCTGTGGGTGCTGGCCGTCCCGCTGGTGTATTACTTCGCGACCTTAGTCAGACATTAAGCCCTTCACAATGTGATTTCACCTCTTCATATAACAAACGCACCGCGGCAGAGAGCTGTTTGCGGTGCGGACAAATCAGATTCAACGGCACTACATCCCCCTGATAGCGCGGCAGCAGGCGCCGCAGGCGTCCCGCCCGCAGATCGTCGCTGACGTCGAGCATCGATTTATAGGCAATGCCCTCCCCGGCCACCGCCAGCCGACGGATCACCTCGGCGTCGTCGCTCATCACCGTGCCGGAAACCTTCTGCTGCTGAACCACGCCGTCCAGGCTGAGCGACCAGCGGTCGAACGGCCGGCCGCGCAAAATGTAGATCAACGCATTGTGCTGGCCAAGCTCCTCGAGGGTCTGCGGCTCGCCGTGGCGGGCGATCCACTCAGGCGAGGCCACCAGCACCCGGCGATTTTCCGGCGCCACCGGCAGCGAGATAAACGAAGCATCGTCGTTATTGCCATAGCGAAAGGCGACGTCCACCGGATCTTTAAACACGTCGGTCAGCTGGTCGGAAAAGAGCAGCCGCAGACGCAGCGCCGGGTGGCGTTGGCGGAAATCGCGGAACAGGGTCAGGAGCAGGTTACGCCCGAGATCCGACGGCACGGCAATCTGCAACATGCCGCGAATTTCATCGTCCGGGGTCTGGATCTTCTGCAGGCCGGCCTCGAGGGTATCGAGCATCTGGGTGGCATAGGGCAGCCAGGTCTCTCCCTCCGGCGTCAGACGCAGGCTGCGCGTTGAGCGGGCAAACAGGCGAATATTGAGGATCGTCTCCAGACGTTTAATCGCCGCGCTCACCTGCGCCGGCTGCTGCCCGGCCTCGCGCGCCGCGTCGCTAAAACTGCCCAGTGCCGCGGCGCGGACAAATAAGGTCAGATCTTCCAGCCTGAACATGCCGATTCTCCCCTGCTTCAGATTGCTCCCAAAATACGCATTACCGTCGCCGCAACGCAAGCGGCGCAAGACTTGCGCCGTGTTTTGCTTACACTTTTTAAAAATCCAGTGCTTGCCATTTCAGCAACGCATCAGGAATGATACGAGGCTGCTATTTTGAGTCCAGGTAATATTGAGGAAACTATGCGTAAAACAAAAATGATGCTTCTGGGCGTACTTCTTGCCACCGCTGGCGCCAGCTGGACGGCTACTGCCGCGGGGATCGATCAGTATGCGCTGAAAGAGTTCACCGCCGACTTCACCCAGTTCCACATCGGTGACACCGTTCCGCCGATGTACCTCACCCCGGAATACAACATCAAACAGTGGCAGCAGCGTAATCTGCCAGCGCCGGACGCCGGTAGCCACTGGACCTACATGGGCGGTAACTACGTGCTGATCACCGATACCGAAGGCAAAATCCTCAAAGTGTACGATGGCGAGATCTTCTATCACCGCTGATCCGCGCAACCTCCACGTGCGACCCGGCGAGCCAGCGGACTCTCCCGCGCTGCGCCAGATCTTCCTGCGGGCGCGCAGTGTGTCGTGGACCTGGCTTCCCGCCGCGGCGTGGCGGCTGGAGGATTTCGATGCCGCCACCGCGGATGAACAGCTGTGGGTGGCAGAATGCGACGGCCAGCCGGTGGGCTTTGCCGCCGTATGGACCGCCGATAATTTCCTTCACCATCTGTTTGTCGACCCCGACTGGCAGGGCAAACATATCGGCAGCGCGCTGCTGGCGCAGGTCGAACGGACCTTTACCGCCAGCGGAACGCTGAAGTGCCTGATGGAAAATAAAAACGCCCTGCGCTTCTACCAGCGTCATGGCTGGACCATCGAAGCACAGGGCGCGTCGCCCGAGGGCAGATACTGGCTGATGCGCTCGCCGCCGCCTTAAACGGCGCGGAAGGCAATCTCACCCGGGATCACTTCTCCCTGCCAGTACATCTGGGCCGCCACCCGGCCCGCCAGCTGGCGGTAGATGTCGGTAAACTCGCTGTCCGGACGCGCCACCACCGTCGGCGTGCCGTTATCCAGATCTTCCCGCAGCGTAATATGCAGCGGCAGCTGGCCCAGCAGCTGGGTGTGGTATTTCTCGGCCAGTTTTTGCGCGCCGCCGGTGCCGAAGATAGGCTCGTGGTGCCCGCAGTTGCTGCAGATATGCATGCTCATGTTTTCCACGATCCCCAGCACTGGCACTTCCACTTTCTCGAACATCACGATGCCTTTTTTGGCGTCGATCAGCGCGATATCCTGCGGCGTGGTGACCACCACCGCGCCGGTCACCGGAATGTTCTGCGCCAGGGTCAGCTGGATGTCGCCGGTGCCCGGCGGCATGTCCAGCACCAGGTAGTCGAGATCCGGCCACAGGGTCTCCTGCAACATCTGCATCAACGCCTTGCTGGCCATCGGACCACGCCAGACCATGGCGTTGTCGTCGGTCACCAGGTAGCCGATAGAGTTGGTGGCCAGGCCATACTTGATGATCGGCGCCATATGGGTGCCGTCCGGCGAAGTCGGGCGACTGTCTTCGGCGCCCAGCATGGTCGGAATCGACGGACCATAGATATCGGCATCCAGAATGCCCACCTTCGCCCCTTCCGCGGCCAGGGCCAGCGCCAGGTTTACGGCAGTAGAGGATTTACCAACGCCGCCTTTGCCGGAGCTGATGGCAATAATGTTCTTCACGCCATTAACCCCGGGCTGGTTTTTCACCCGCTTAAGCGTCGCGATGCTGTGAGTCAGCTTCCAGTCGATAGCCTTCGCCCCGGTGATGCGCAGCAGTTCGGCGCTGCACTGGGCTTTCAGCGCTTCGAAGGCGCTGCTCCAGACGAACGGCATCTGCAGCTCGATATGAACGGTATCGTCCAGCCAGGCGACATGGTGCAGCGCCTTGAGGGCGGTGAGATTATGCTTCAGGGTTGGGTGCTGGAAATTGGCCAGCGTCCCGGCGACCATCGCACGTAGGCGCTCAGGGGATTTGGCCTGGGATTGCGAATTCATCCCGACTCCTTTGTTGTTTTGAGATGCTTTCAGTAATCACAGAGTTTATCACAGCTAACGATTATCCATATATGGGCAGCCATTTATGGCGCACTCACAGCCCTTTTGATAATATCGGAAGCCCTTTTTACAACAGAAGATGTAATGCTCACTATGACTCAAGTCGCGAAGAAAATTCTGGTAACGTGCGCCCTGCCGTACGCCAACGGCTCTATCCACCTCGGCCACATGCTGGAGCACATCCAGGCTGATGTCTGGGTCCGTTACCAGCGAATGCGCGGCCACGAGGTCAACTTCATCTGCGCCGACGACGCCCATGGCACACCGATTATGCTCAAAGCACAGCAGCTCGGTATTACCCCGGAGCAGATGATTGGTGAGATGAGTCAGGAGCATCAGACCGATTTTGCCGGCTTCGACATCAGCTACGATAACTATCACTCGACGCACAGCGACGAGAACCGCGAGCTGTCGGAGCTTATCTACACCCGCCTGAAAGAGAACGGTTTTATTAAAAACCGCACCATCTCTCAGCTCTACGATCCGGAAAAAGGCATGTTCCTGCCGGACCGTTTTGTAAAAGGCACCTGTCCAAAATGTAAATCTCCGGACCAGTATGGCGATAACTGCGAAGTGTGCGGCGCGACCTACAGCCCTACCGAGCTTATCGACCCGAAATCGGTGGTCTCCGGCGCCACGCCGGTGATGCGTGACTCCGAGCACTTCTTCTTCGACCTGCCGTCGTTCAGCGAAATGCTGCAGGCGTGGACCCGCAGCGGCGCGCTGCAGGAACAGGTAGCGAACAAGATGCAGGAGTGGTTCGAATCCGGCCTGCAGCAGTGGGATATCTCTCGCGATGCGCCGTACTTCGGCTTCGAAATTCCCAACGCGCCGGGCAAATATTTCTACGTCTGGCTGGACGCGCCGATCGGCTACATGGGCTCCTTCAAGAACCTGTGCGACAAGCGCGGCGACACCACCAGCTTTGACGAATACTGGAAGAAAGACTCCACGGCCGAGCTGTACCACTTTATCGGCAAGGACATCGTCTACTTCCACAGCCTGTTCTGGCCGGCGATGCTGGAAGGCAGCAACTTCCGTAAGCCGACCAACCTGTTCGTGCACGGCTATGTGACGGTCAACGGCGCCAAGATGTCCAAGTCTCGCGGCACCTTTATCAAGGCCAGCACCTGGTTAAATCATTTCGATGCCGACAGCCTGCGCTACTACTACACCGCCAAGCTCTCCTCGCGCATCGATGACATCGACCTGAACCTGGAAGATTTCGTGCAGCGCGTGAACGCGGATATCGTCAACAAGGTGGTTAACCTCGCCTCGCGCAACGCCGGCTTTATCAGCAAGCGTTTCGACGGCGTGCTGGCCGCTGAACTGGCCGACCCGGCGCTGTACAAAACCTTCACCGACGCAGCGGAAAGCATCGGCGAAGCGTGGGACAGCCGCGAGTTCGGTAAAGCAATCCGCGAAATCATGGCCCTCGCCGACGTGGCTAACCGCTACGTCGATGAGCAGGCGCCGTGGGTGGTGGCGAAACAGGAAGGCCGCGACGCCGACCTGCAGGCCATCTGCACCATGGGGCTGAACATGTTCCGCGTGCTGATGACCTGGCTGAAGCCGGTACTGCCGCAGCTGGCGGCGCGTGCGGAAGCGTTCCTCAACAGCGAGCTGAGCTGGGACGCCATTCAGCAGCCGCTGCTGGCGCATAAGGTGAATCCGTTCAAAGCGCTGTACAACCGCATCGAGATGAAGCAGGTCGAAGCCCTGGTGGAAGCCTCTAAAGAAGAGGTGAAAGCCACCGCGGCGCCGGTCACTGGTCCGCTGGCGGACGATCCGATTCAGGAGACCATCACTTTTGACGATTTCGCCAAAGTTGACCTGCGCGTGGCGCTGATTGAAAACGCGGAATTTGTTGAAGGCTCCGACAAGCTGCTGCGCCTGACGCTGGATCTTGGCGGCGAGAAACGTAACGTCTTCTCCGGCATCCGCTCCGCTTATCCGGATCCGCAGCCGCTGATTGGCCGCCTGACGGTGATGGTCGCCAACCTGGCGCCGCGCAAAATGCGCTTCGGTATCTCGGAAGGGATGGTGATGGCCGCCGGCCCTGGCGGGAAGGATATCTTCCTGTTAAGCCCCGACGACGGCGCGAAGCCGGGTCAGCAGGTGAAATAACCAAAAAGCCGGAGATACTCTCCGGCTTTTTTTTGCCCGGCGGCGCTACGCTTGCACGGGCCTACGGGTTTTGTAGGCCGGGTAAGGCGAAGCCGCTACCCGGCTAAACATCACGGTTTCGGGTGATGCACCCGGTGGGTTAACCCACGCAGGAAATTACGCAGAAACTGATCTCCGCACTCGCGGTAGTTTTTATGCTCCGGGGCGCGCATCATGGCGGTGATCTCCGGCACCGACACGCGATATTTCTGCTCGCTCATGATCGCCTGAATATCATCCGTTTTCAGCGAGAAGGCGATCCGCAGCTTTTTCAGCACCGTGTTGTTGTTCACCCGGCGCTCCAGCGCCAGCTCCGGCGCCGAATCATCTTTGCCGCGCTTATCGTAGATAAGGCCGTTGAGGAAACCCGACAGGATAATATCCGGGCAGCGGACAAAACCCTCTTCATCCTCTTTCGTCATCCAGGTATCGACGCTGGCGGCGGTGGATTCCATATCGGCAAGCGCAAGAATGCGCACCATATCGTTATTATTGGCTTTCAGGGTGTAGCGCAGGCTACGAAGAATATCATTACTGAGCATGAGTGCCTTTTACTGTCGATGTTGCAATGGGGCGCAGTGTAGCAGTTTTACAGGCCAATCGCTTCTTTCAGGCTTTTTAAATAGCGCCGGCTCACCGGCACCGTTTGCCCGGCGCGCATCAGCAGCTCCGCCTGGCCATTCTCTTCCAGGCGAATCTCCTTCAGGTGCGCCATATTCACCAGATACTGGCGATGGCAGCGCAGCAGCGGCGTACGGCTCTCGAGGGTGCGCAAGGTCAGTTCGGTAAAGCCCTCTTTTCCCTCGCGGTCGGTCACATAGATGCCGCTCATCCGGCTGCTGACGAAGGCCACATCCTCCATCTGCAGCAGCCAGATACGGCTGTGGCCGGTACAGGGTATGTATTTCAGCGTCTGCTGAGCATCATCCAGCAGCGACACATCCTGCAAATTACGCTCCTGGCGCAGGCGGGCGAGGGTTTTCTCCAGCCGCGCGGCCTCAATCGGCTTGAGCAGATAGTCAAAAGCGTGCTCCTCAAAGGCTTTCACCGCGTACTCATCAAAAGCGGTGAGAAACACGATATAGGGGCGATGCTCCGGGTCGAGCATCCCGACCATCTCCAGACCGCTGATGCGCGGCATCTGGATGTCGAGAAACAGCACGTCAGGGCGCAGCTTATGTACTACGCCAATGGCCTCCACCGCGTTACCGCACTCGCCGACGATCTCGATATTGCGCTGAGTCTCCAGCAAAATACGCAGGTTTTCCCGCGCCAGCGGCTCATCGTCGACGATCAATACTCTCAGCATGCATTCTCCTCCAGGGGCAAACGTAGGGTGACACGGGTAAAGCGTTCCGGTTCACAGGTGACGCTGATGCCGCAGTCGGCGCCAAAACGCGCCCGCAGCCGCCTGTCCACCAGATTCATCCCCAGCCCGCTGGCCTGGGGGTTGGCCCGGTATAGCCCGGCGTTATCTTCGATATCCAGCTGCAGCCAGCGATCGTCCTGGCTGGCGCGAATGGTAATTTCGCCGACGCCAAGATGTTGCGAAGTACCATGCTTAATGGCGTTCTCCACAATCGGCTGCAGGGTGAAAGCGGGCAGCTGGTGATGCGCCAGCCCCTCGGGCACCGCCATCTGGATCTGCAGGTTAGCCTGGAAGCGAGCCTTCTCAATCTGCAGATAGGCGTTAACATGCTCGATCTCATCGGCAAGCGTGACAATTTCCGTCGGCCGTTTCAGGTTCTTGCGAAAGAAGGTCGACAGATACTGAACCAGCTGGCCGGCCTGATCGCTGTCGCGGCGGATCACCGCCTTCAGCGTGTTAAGCGCGTTAAACAGGAAGTGCGGGTTGACCTGAGCGTGCAGAAGCTTGATTTCAGATTGCGTCAGCAGCGCCTTCTGCCGCTCGTACTGTCCGGCGAGGATCTGCGCCGACAGCAGCTGGGCAATCCCCTCCCCGAGGGTGCGGTTGATCGAACTGAACAGGCGATTTTTCGCCTCATACAGTTTAATGGTGCCTATCACCCGCTGGTTCTCACCGCGCAGGGGGATCACCAGCGTCGACCCCAGCTTACAGTGCGGATGAATCGAGCAGCGGTAAGGCACTTCGTTGCCGTC
This sequence comes from Klebsiella sp. 10982, assembly GCF_048589245.1. NCBI lineage: Bacteria > Pseudomonadati > Pseudomonadota > Gammaproteobacteria > Enterobacterales > Enterobacteriaceae > Klebsiella > Klebsiella sp. 10982. The sequence goes on along the minus strand of NZ_JBMAXV010000022.1, from coordinate 10,125 downwards.
GGCGTAGACCACCTCCCCGGTCTCAATCGCCCGTTGCGTATAGGAAGAGGAGATGGGCTTGCCCGGCAGATGGTGATCGTCGCCGATGCCGGTAAACGCCAGCAGCTTGTCGCGATCGGTGATCGCCACCGCGCCAATATCCAGCTCCTGGATCAGCACCTGGGCTACCTTCATGCTGTTCTCTTCGTTGAATCCCTGGCGCAGGATCCCCTCCGTCGATGCCGCCACCTTCAGAGCGGTGGCGGAAAAGGCGGAGGTGTACTTCTCGAACATCGCCCGTTTATCCAGCAGAATGCGCATAAACAGCGCCGCGCCGACGGTGTTGGTGACCATCATCGGCGCGGCAATGCTCTGCACCAGATGCAGGGCGTCCTGGAACGGGCGGGCAATCAGCAGAATGATCATCATCTGCACCAGCTCGGCCACAAAGGTGACCACCCCGGCGGTCAGCGGGCTAAAGACTTTGTCCGGCCGGCCGCGTTTGACCAGCACGCTGTGCACCAGCCCGCCCAGCAGCCCCTCGACGATGGTGGAGATCATGCAGCTTAAGGCGGTCATTCCCCCCAGCGAGTAGCGGTGCAGACCGCCGGTCAGCCCCACCAGCCCCCCGACCACCGGGCCGCCGAGCAGGCCCCCCATCACGGCGCCAATGGCGCGGGTGTTGGCGATGGAGTCTTCGATATGCAGACCGAAATAGGTCCCCATAATGCAGAAAATGGAGAAGGTGACGTAGCACAGCAGCTTGTGCGGCAGGCGGACGGTGACTTGCATCAGGGGGATAAACAGTCGGGTTTTGCTCATCAACCACGCGATGACCAAAAATACGCACATCTGCTGAAGCAGCAGCAACACCAGATCAAACTCGTACATACCCGCAAACCACACATTCCTGAAAGCGCGTACCATACCCTGACTGGCGAAAACTTTCTTTGAAGCCCTGCATAAAAATGAAAAATGACGGACAGGATCACACTTTTTTCCGGAGCGTTGCGCAGTAAACGCGGCAAAAACCCCGGCGCGGCGCGCTAAACCGCAATTAATGTTTCATTAACACCTGTGCTTCACCGTATAATCCCCCTGTTAACATCAGGAGCCTATTATGAAGCCAGCGAAAATCGCGGTCGTCACCCTCTTCTTACTTATGGCCATCGGCGGGATCAGCGGCGTGATGCTGGCCGGCTATTCCTTTATTGTGCGTGGCGGTGTCGGCTGATCCAGCGGGTCAGACGCTCAAACGCGCGGTCGACGATAATCGCCGCCAGCGCCACCAGCAGCGCCCCCTGTACAATATAGGCGGTATTAAAGCCGCTCAGGCCGATGATGATCGGCGTCCCGAGCGTACTGGCCCCCACCGTCGAGGCAATGGTCGCGGTACCAATATTGACGATGACCGAGGTGCGGATCCCCGCCAGTATCACCGGGGCCGCCAGCGGTAGCTCCACCTTATACAGACGCTGCCAGCCGGTCATTCCCATCCCTTCGGCCACCCCTGTCACCCCCGACGGTATCGACCCCAGCCCGGCCAGGGTTCCCTGTAGCACCGGCAGTATGCCATACAGCGCAAGGGCAATCAGCGCTGGCAGCCAGCCAAAACCCAGCACCGGCACCGCCATCGCTAACACCGCCACCGGCGGAAAGGTCTGCCCGATAGCGGCGATGGTCTCCACCAGCGGGCGAAACGCGCTGCCGGCGGGCCGGGTGACCGCCACCCCAGCCCCCAGCCCGATTGCCGTTGCCGCGAGGCTGGACGCCACCACCAGCCAGCCGTGATCGAGAGTGAGCGCCCAGAAGCTCTCCTGCTGGTAGACCGGCCGCGGCAGTTCCGGGAACAGCCGACTGAACAGCGGCCCGCTGTAGGGCAACCCCACCAGCAGGCCGATAAACAGCGCGATAAGCCACCACAGCGGCTCACGAAGTGCCTTCATGGCTCGCCTCCTGGCGCAGCAGATCGGCAAAATGCAGCGTACCGCAGGGCTGTCCCTCGGCATCCACCACCGGTAGCGCCGCGCAGCGCCGGGCGACAAACTGCGACAGCGCTTCCCGCAGAGTCATGGTGACGGTCAGCCCCTCGCCCGCCAGCCGTTCGTCGGGACGCAGATAGTCCCCCACCTCGCGCAGCGACAGCAGGCGCACACCCAGCTCGCTGCGACCAAAAAAGGTCTGTACAAAGCTATTTTTCGGTCGCAGGAGCATCTCCAGCGGCGCCCCCTGCTGGACCACCTCGCCCCCGTCCATCAGCACCAGGTGGTCCGCCAGACGCAGCGCTTCGTCAATATCATGGGTCACCAGCACAATCGTCCGTCCCAGCAGACGGTGAATGCGCAGCATCTCCTGCTGCAGCGCCTCGCGGGTCACCGGGTCGAGGGCGCCGAAGGGCTCATCCATCAACAGCACCTCCGGATCCGCCGCCAGCGCCCGCGCCACCCCCACCCGCTGCTGCTGGCCGCCGGAGAGCTGATGCGGGTAACGGTCGCGCAGCGTCGCCTCCAGCCCTAACAACGCCATCAGCTCGTCGACCCGGTCGGCGATCCTCGCCCGCGGCCATTTTTGCAGCTGCGGCACAGTGGCGATATTCTGCGCCACCGTCCAGTGCGGAAACAGGCCGATGGACTGGATGGCATAGCCCATCCGCCGCCGCAGGGTCAGGACCGACTGCTGGCGAATATCTTCCCCGGCAAAACGAATGGTGCCCTGGTCCGGCTCCAGCAGGCGGTTGATCATCTTCAGCGTCGTCGACTTGCCCGAGCCGGAGGTCCCCACCAGCACCGAGAAAGCGCCTTCGCGCAGTTGCAGGGTCAGATCCTTCACCGCCGGATGGCCGGCAAACACTTTGCTGACCCCTTCAAACTCAATCATTGGCCTCTCCTTTCAGCCAGGCGCCCCACAGGGCGAACAGGGCATCCACCACCACCGCCAGGGCAATCGTCGGCACCACGCCCAGCAGCACCAGATCCAGCGCACTGCTCAGCAGCCCCTGAAACACCAGCGCGCCAAAGCCGCCGGCGCCGATCAGCGCGGCCACCACCGCCATGCCGACGGTTTGCACGCTGATCACCCGCAGGCTGCGCAACAGTACCGGCATCGCCAGGGGAAGCTGCACCTGACGAAAGCGCTGCCCGGCGCTCATGCCCATCGCCGTCGCGCTCTCCAGAGCATCCTGCGGCACCTGCTGCAGGCCGGTCACCACCCCGCGCACCAGCGGCAGCAGCGCATACAAAGTCAGGGCGATCAGGGCCGGCGCCACGCCGGTCCCGGAGATGCCCAGCTCGCCCAGCACCGGGAAATAGCGCGCCAGGCCGGCAAGTGGCGCAATCAGCAGGCCGAACAGCGCCACCGACGGGATAGTCTGGATCACATTGAGCACGGTAAAGGCCGGCGCCTGCCAGCGCGGACGCCGCCACAGCCATACCCCCAGCGGCAGGCCAATGAGCAGGCCCGGCAGCAGGGTGCCGAACAGCAGAAGCAGATGCTGGCGCAGGGCGTCGTCAAATACCTCCTGACGGTTGGCATACTCCTTCAGCAGAGAGAGCTGATCGAGCGCCCCGGTAGCAAGCAGGATGATGGGCAACAGCCAGACTTGCGCATTAAGCAGCCAGCGCCACAGCGGCCGGACGGTAAGATGACGGATGGCCTCGCTGGCCAGCAGCAGACAAAGCGCCAGCGACAGCCACAGGCCGCTGCCGGGCGAGGTGCGCGCCAGCGGCGAGCACTGCCGGGAGAGCTCAAGCGCCGCCTGGCCGCTGCCCCAGATGAGCAGCGGAAAGAGCAGTTCGGCCAGCAGCAGGTGGAGAAGCGGCGCGGCCCTGCCCGGCCGCCAGCAGAGCAAGATCCCGACAAGGGCTGCCGCCAGCTGAACGCCGGCGAGCCAGGGCATCACCAGCCACAGCCCACGCCCTTCGCCGGAGAGTAAGCGATTCGGCGCGTAAGTGATAAACGGCAGCGCCAGCGTAACCAGCAACAGACCTGTCAGCAGCAGGCCGACGCGGTGAGTACAACGAATGGTCACCGGTGGCTTACTTCAGCAGGCCTTTCTGCTGCAGATAATCTGCCGCCACGCGCTTCGCATCCTGGCCTTCCACCGCAATGCGGGCGTTCAGCTGCTGCAAGGTTTTTTCATCGAGGCTGGCAAAGACCGGCTTCAGCCAGTCGGCGATCTGCGGATAGGCTTTGAGCACCGCCTCGCGCACCACCGGCGTCGGGGCATAAATCGGCTGCACGCCCTGCGGGTCGCTCAGCGTCTGCAATCCCAGCGCCGCCACCGGGCTGTCAGTGCCGTAGGCCATCGCCGCGTTGACGCCGGAGGTTTGCTGCGCCGCCGCTTTGATGGTCACCGCCGTATCGCCCCCGGCCAGCGACAGCAGCTGGTTCTGGTTAAGTTTAAAGCCATACGCTTTTTCAAAGGCCGGTAGTGCATCCGGGCGTTCAATAAATTCCGCCGAGGCCGCCAGCTTAAATTCGCCGCCCTGCTGCAGATAGCGGCTGAGGTCGGCCAGCGAGGTCAGGTGATTTTTCTCCGCCAGGTCCTGGCGCACCGCGATGGTCCATGTGTTGTTCGCTGGCGCCGGGGTGAGCCATACCAGCTGATGCTTCTCCTGGTCGAGGCGCTTCACCTTTTCATAGCCCTGTTGGGCATTCTTCCACGCCGGGTCGTTTTCATCTTTAAAGAAGAAAGCGCCATTGCCGGTATATTCCGGGTAGATATCCAGCTCGCCGGCGACAATCGCCCCGCGCACCACCGGCGTGGTGCCAAGCTGGATTTTATTTATCGTTTTTACGCCATGACTTTCCAGCACCTGCTGGATCATATTGCCCAGCAGCGCCCCTTCAGTATCAATCTTCGAGCCGACCTTCACCGGCTCCGCCGCCTGCAGCGGCACACTTATCAGGGCGGCCAGCGCCAGCGCACCGGACCATTTCGTCGCCATCTTCATCCCGCTTCCCTCAGTTCTTTTGCGCTTCGCTTACAGAAGCTTAAGAGAAAAGCGTAGTCCATTTGCTGATGATGCGAAAAAGAAAAGGCCGATTAATCGGCCTTTTAAGTGTCACGTTGGGCTTAAGGGCTATTCCTTACAACAGTTCAAACTCGCTCTGCTTCACGCGGGCAGAGTCCACGCCGATAAAGACATTGAATTTGCCCGGCTCAGCAACGTATTTCATCTGCTGGTTCCAGAACTTCAGCGCGTCGACGTCAATCGGGAAGCTAACGGTTTGCGTTTCGCCCGGCTTGAGGGTGACCTTTTTAAAGCCGCGCAGCATTTTCGCCGGCCGGCTCATGGAGGCGGTGACGTCCTGCAGATACAGCTGAATGACCGTCGCCCCTTCGCGCTTGCCGGTATTGGTCACCTGCACGCTGGCGGTCACGCTGCCATCACGCGGCAGGGTGGCCGACGACATGGTGACATCGGAGACGCTAAAGGTGGTGTAGCTCAGGCCGTAGCCAAACGGATACAGCGGGCCGTTGGCTTCATCGAAGTAACGCGAGGTGTACTTGTTCGGCTTCTCCGGATTATACGGCCGGCCGGTATTCAGGTGGCTGTAGTAGGTTGGGATCTGCCCCACCGAGCGCGGGAAAGACATCGGCAGTTTGCCCGACGGGTTATAGTCGCCAAACAGCACGTCGGCGATGGCGTGACCGCCTTCGGTGCCGGCAAACCAGGTCTCCAGCAGCGCATCGGCTTGCTGATCTTCTTTCACCAGCGCCAGCGGACGGCCGTTCATCAGCACCAGCACCAGCGGTTTGCCGGTGGCTTTGAGGGCGGCGATCAGATTGCGCTGGCTCTGCGGCAGGGTGATGTTGGTCCGGCTGGAGGCCTCATGCGCCATGCCCTGCGCCTCGCCCACCACGGCAACCACCACGTCGGATTGCTTCGCCGCCGCGACCGCTTCGTCGATCATCTCCTGCGGCGAGCGCGGGTCAACCTGCACCGCGTTCTCATACAGGTTGAGGAAATCGACAATGCCTTTGTCGTCGGTAACGTTCGCCCCTTTGGCGTAAATCACTTTGCCATTATCGCCTAGCGCTTCTTTGATGCCGGTCAGGACGGTCACCGACTGGTCGGCCACGCCCGCCGCCGACCAGCTGCCCATCATGTCGCGCTTGCTGTCCGCCAGCGCCCCCACCACCGCGATGGTGCCGGATTTTTTCAGCGGCAGCGTCTCGAGACGGTTTTTCAGCAGCACCAGGCTTTCGCGGGCCACTTCCCGCGCCTCTTTGCGATGCAGGCGGCTTTCGGCGTTGGTGTCCTGCGGGTCAGATTCTTTCGGACCCAGGTGGCTGTACGGATCGTTGAACAGCCCCATGTCATATTTCACGTTGAGGACATGACGGGTGGCGTCATCCAGCTCGGCCATGGTCACCTTGCCGGACTTCACCAGCCCCGGCAAGTACTTGCTGTAGTACTCGTCGCTCATGCTCATGTTGATGCCGGACTTGAGCGCTACGCGCACCGCGTCTTCCGGGTCGGAGGCCACGCCGTGTTTAATCAGCTCTTTAATGGCACCGTGGTCGGAAACCGTGATGCCTTTAAAGCCCCACTGGTCGCGCAGGACGTCTTTCAGCAGCCAGGAATCGGAGGTCGCCGGGGTGCCGTTCAGCGAGTTCAGGGCCACCATCACCGCGCCGCTGCCGGCATCCAGCCCGGCTTTGTACGGCGGCATATAGTCGTTGAACAGGCGCTGCGGGCTCATGTCGACGGTGTTGTACTCTTTCCCGCCCTCCACCGCGCCGTAGGCGGCGAAGTGCTTGACGCTGGTCATCACCGAATAGCGGTCCGCCGGGCTCTTGCCTTGCATCGACTCCACCATCGCCTGGCCCATCATCGTGGTCAAATACGTGTCTTCGCCAAACCCTTCGGAGGCGCGTCCCCAGCGCGGGTCGCGGGAGACGTCAACCATCGGCGCCCAGGTCATGTTCAGCCCGTCATCGGCGGCTTCATAAGCTGACACGCGGCCCACGGTCTTCACCGCGTCAAGGTTAAACGATGAGGCCAGGCCGAGGCTTATCGGGAAGACGGTGCGCTGGCCGTGCAGCACATCGTAGGCAAAGAACAGCGGGATCTTCAGGCGGCTAAGCTGCATCACCTGATCCTGCATGGCACGGATATCCGGCCGGGTGACGGTGTTAAAAATCGCCCCCACCTGGCCATCTTTGATCATTTCACGGATCGCCTCTTTCGGGTTGTCCGGGCCAACGCTAATCAGACGCAGCTGGCCGATTTTCTCGTCCACCGTCATTTTTTTCAGCAGGTCGGTGACAAAGGCATCCCGCGCCTGCGGGGTCAGGGGGTGGTTACCAAACAGTTCATCCGCCAGCGCGGGTTGCAGCGCCAGACTCACGGCGACGCCTACAGTGCAGAGCCATTTCATTGTTATCTCGCTTTTTCTCAGACGGGGACTCGGTAAAACATAATAAAAACCGCAGTTTGCCATATATATAAACAACGCGCCCGCAGAATGCTAAGGTTGTTCTCTGATTTTTGCGAAACATTCATGCATCAAATTGTCATACAAAGCGCTATGCTTATTCTCGATATTTTGCGCACCACCACAAGGAGTGGAACATGTCATCTGCACCCACTAACACCCATAAAACATTTCTGGCGGATCTGGCGCGCCTGGTTGGCCCTTCGCATCTGCTGACCGACCCGGCAAAAACCCAACGCTACCGCAAAGGCTTCCGCTCCGGTCAGGGCGAGGCGCTGGCGGTTGTCTTTCCCGGCACCCTGCTGGAACTCTGGCGTGTGCTTAACGCCTGCGTAGACGCCGATAAAATTATTCTGATGCAGGCGGCCAACACCGGCCTGACCGAAGGTTCGACCCCCAACGGCAACGATTACGATCGCGAGATCGTGATTATCAGCACCCTGCGCCTGGACAAACTGCATTTGCTGGACAAAGGCGAGCAGGTGCTGGCCTGGCCCGGCACTACCCTCTATTCGCTGGAAAAAGCGCTCAAACCGCTGGGTCGCGAACCGCACTCAGTGATCGGCTCGTCGTGCATCGGCGCATCGGTGATCGGCGGGATCTGCAACAACTCCGGCGGTTCGCTGGTGCAGCGCGGGCCCGCCTATACCGAGATGTCGCTGTTCGCGCAGATTGACGCCGACGGCAAGCTGAAGCTGGTCAACCATCTGGGCATTGATCTCGGCAGCACGCCGGAGCAAATTCTCAGCCGGCTCGACGACGAGCGGATCAGCGATAGCGATGTGCTGCACGATGGCCGCCACGCCCACGATCACGACTATGTGACCCGCGTGCGCGATGTCGATGCCGACACTCCGGCGCGCTACAACGCCGACCCGGACCGCCTGTTCGAATCCTCCGGCTGCGCCGGAAAGCTGGCGGTTTTCGCCGCGCGTCTGGATACCTTCCCGGCGGAAAAACGCCAGCAGGTGTTTTACATTGGCACCAACCAGCCGCAGGTATTGACCGAAATTCGCCGCCATATCCTCGCCGAGTTCCAGCATCTGCCGGTGGCCGGGGAATATATGCACCGTGATATTTACGATATCGCCGAGAAATATGGCAAAGACACCTTCCTGATGATCGACAAGCTCGGCACCGACAAAATGCCGTTCTTCTTCACCATGAAGGGGCGCACCGACGCGATGCTGGAGAAAGTTTCCCTGTTTAAGCCGCACTTTACCGACCGCTTTATGCAGAAGCTCGGCCACGTCTTCCCGGCGCACTTACCGGAGCGGATGAAAACCTGGCGTGATAAATATGAACACCATCTGCTGCTGAAGATGGCCGGCGACGGCATCGAAGAAGCGCAGCGCTGGCTGACGGAATACTTCCAGCAGGCTGAGGGGGATTTCTTCGCCTGTACCCCGGAGGAAGGCAGCAAGGCGTTTCTGCACCGCTTTGCCGCCGCCGGCGCGGCCATCCGCTATCAGGCGGTGCATGCTGACGAAGTGGAAGATATTCTGGCGCTGGATATCGCCCTGCGCCGCAACGATACCGAGTGGTTCGAACATCTGCCGCCGGAGATCGACAGCCAGCTGGTGCATAAGCTCTACTATGGCCACTTTATGTGCCATGTGTTCCATCAGGATTACATCGTTAAGAAAGGGGTCGACGCCCACGCGCTGAAGGAGCAGATGCTGGCGTTGCTGAAAGCGCGCGGCGCCCAGTACCCGGCCGAGCATAACGTGGGTCATCTGTATGAGGCGCCGGAAAGCCTGCAGCAGTTCTATCGCCAGAACGATCCGACCAACAGCATGAACCCGGGGATTGGTAAAACCAGTAAGCAAAAATACTGGGGCGAGCCGCAGAAGCCGGCCTCGTCGGCGGATCCGCAATAATCGGCGGCAGGACTATTCAGCCTGGCGCTTCTGTATTACGCTGCACGCCGGAGAATGTTTCTTCGGCTAATTCAGGAGCGCCGCCATGCCCGCAGAGGCCCCGTTACTCGACAGTGATTTAGAAATTCGTGAAGCGCTGCCCGACGATGCGCACGCCATCGCCGCGCTGTATGTCTGGCACGTGCTTAATGGTCGTGCCTCCTTCGAAGAGATCCCCCCGACCGTTGACGAAATGCGTAAACGGATCCAGACCGTGCGCGATAACGGGCTACCCTGGCTGGTGGCGCTGTGGCGCGGCGCCATCGTCGGCTACTGCTATGCCACCTTCTATCGGCCTCGTCCGGCCTATCGCTACACGCTTGAGGAGTCAATTTACGTTGAGTCCGGCATGGGCGGGCGCGGGATTGGCAGCGCGCTGCTGTCGCGGCTGATCGCTGAGTGTGAAAAAGGGCCGTGGCGGCAGATGATGGCGATCATTGGCGATGGCCATAACAATGCCGGCTCGCTGGCGATCCATAAAAAGTTTGGTTTTACCGTGGTAGGTCAGTTGCGTAGCGTGGGTTATAAGATGGGCGACTGGCGAGATACCTTGATTATGCAGCGCGCGCTGGGTGACGGCGACTGGACGCTGCCGGAGTGATATCTGGCGTCAAATCCCCGGCTCGCGGCGTAAACGCCTTAGCCGGGCTACCGTTCAGCGCGGTTCCGTAGGCCGGATAAGGCGCGAGCCGCCATCCGGCACAAACACCGGCACTCGGCCTGATTACCCGGCGGCGCTGCGCTTGCCGGGCCCGGGAAGGGGGCGAACCCGGTGCCAAATCAC
>NZ_JBMAXV010000021.1:0-91527 GCF_048589245.1 Klebsiella sp. 10982 | reverse complement strand
TTAAAAGTGACAAGGGGAAATTTAAAAAAACTTTTCGTTCGCTCGATTTTCCATCAAGGCGCTGTTTAAACGCCCTGTTTGCGGATCATTTGCGCGATTTCGCGGGCAAACCGGGATACCTGTTGCCAGTCGGTATAGACCACTTCTTTACGGATATCCGTTTCCCCCCCGGTCATTTTCATAATCAGGCGGATCATAAGCCGATCGTACCAGCGGTAACGTGGGTAGCGCAGCGCGCCGGCAAACACCGCGCAGCTCTGCGGCTGCCACGGCGAATTAAGGAGAAACTTGCGTGTATAGCTGTTGGTCTGTGGCGTGCGCTTCTCAGGTTTGCGCGCCACCAGGTTGACCGAGAAGAATGCGCCCGGCAACGCCTGCAATGATGTGAGATGCTTTTTGACAAAGCGATCTACGGCCGGATGAAAGTGCCCATAGCGAATCGACGCGCCAATCACCACCCGATCGTAGTGATGCCATTCGACGACATCGGTACGGTTCAGGTTCAAGGTATCCGCGTCGATGCCCAGCTCTTTCAGCTCGGAGGCGAGAAACGAAGCGATTTCACGGGTCTGCCCGTCGCGGGTGGAGAAAAGAATTAAAGTTTTCACGAGCACTCCTGTTATTCGCGCCAGAAAGTGGGGGTAAAGAGCACCAGTAAGGTAAACACTTCCAGACGACCAAACAGCATATTAGCAATCAGGATCCATTTCGCGACCGGGTTCATGGTGGCAAAGTTGTCCGCGACGACGCCGAGCCCAGGCCCGAGGTTGTTCAATGTCGCTACCACGGAGGCGAAAGCAGAAAAGTCATCCACCCCGGTGGCGATAATAGCCAGCATGCTAATGATAAAGACCAGCGCATAGGCGGAGAAAAATCCCCATACCGCTTCCAGAATACGCTCTGGCAGCGCGCGGTTGCCTAATTTGATGCTATACACCGCATTCGGGTGAACCAGACGCTTCAGCTCACGGTTGCCCTGCTTAAACAGCAGCAGGATACGGATCACCTTTAAGCCGCCGCCCGTGGAGCCAGCACAGCCGCCGATGAATGCAGAGCAGAGCAGCAGCACAGGCAGGAACAGCGGCCAGCGCGCAATGCTATCGGTGGTAAAGCCGGCGGTGGTCGCCATCGACACCACCTGGAAAAACGCCTGGTTCAGCGTCGTCAACACCGAGCCGTACACGTTATGAAGCCATAGCACCAGCGTACAGACGATGACCAGCGTCAACTGGACGCCAATGAACATGCGAAACTCAGGATCACGCCAGTACACCTTCAGGCTGCGTCCGCTCAACAAAGAAAAATGCAGACCATAGTTACAGCCGGAGATCAGCAAGAAGATGGCAATGATGGAGTTGATCATCGGACTGTTGAAATAGCCGACGCTGGCATCGTGAGTCGAAAAACCGCCGATGGCGATAGTGGCGAAGCTGTGCCCAATCGCATCGAACGCCGGCATACCGGCAAACCAGAGCGCCAGTGCGCAGGCTATCGTCAATAACACATAGATAAGCCAGAGGGTCTTCGCCGTCTCGGCGATACGCGGACGCATCTTGTTATCCTTCAGCGGGCCGGGCATTTCCGCGCGGTAAAGCTGCATCCCCCCGACGCCAAGGATAGGAAGAATCGCCACCGCCAGCACAATGATCCCCATACCGCCGAACCATTGCAGCATCTGCCGATAAAAGAGGATCGCATGCGGTAACGAGTCCAGCCCCACCAGGGTGGTCGCCCCGGTCGTCGTCAGGCCAGAAAATGATTCGAAGAAAGCATCCGTCACCGTCAGGTTCGGCTGCTCGGCGAAAATAAAGGGCAAGGCCCCCACGCTCCCCAGCACGGTCCAGAACAGCACCACGATGAGAAACCCTTCACGGGATTTCAGTTCGCCTTTTTGCTTACGGTTCGGCCACCACAGCATGGAGCCAATCGCCAGCGCGACAAAGAAGGTTTGAGTGAAGGCCCGTCCCGCACCGTCGCGATATATCAGGGCCACTAATCCCGGGACGATCATCGTCCCCGAAAACAAGATGACCAGCAGTCCAACGATTCGGGTTATGGCGCGAAAATGCATCTCTGGCGCTTCCTTTGATAGGCAAAAAACAGAGGGGATTATTCGTTAATCTTCAGTAATTGCAATGAACCGCGACTAAAATCAGCCAGTTTTGCTGAAAAAGCCGCCACTTCGGCCTGGGGAAGCGCCACGCGCAGTCGAACCGACGCCAGATATTCGCTTTCAACAACCTTTCCGGAGAATTGGGCGAGCAGCGCTTCGACACCGGCCAGTTGCCCATACTCACATTGCAAAGTATATGCCGTTAACGGCGTCTTGCGCAGCGTCGTCAACTGCGCCAGCGCCTGATGAACACCGCCGCCATACGCCTTCACCAGCCCGCCGGTGCCCAGCAGGATACCACCGTAGTAACGCACGACGACAGCGGTTATCTCGCCGACGCCGCACCCCATCAGCTGCGCCAGCATCGGTTTACCTGCGGTCCCCGCCGGTTCGCCATCGTCAGAAAACCCCAGCTGTTGCGAATCATCAGGCGGCCCGGCGACCCACGCCACGCAATGGTGGCGGGCATCAGGGTGATCCGCTTTGACGGACTCGACAAAAGCTTTTGCCGCCGCCACGCCGTCGGTATGCGCCAACAGCGTGATAAAACGGCTTTTTTTAATCTCCTCAACGACGGTAACCGGCGCCGCCGGGATTAACCAGCTCTCCATCAGGCCAGCTTCAGATCGCGCGTCATATTTTCGATGCTGTTTTCGTGAACCACCACGTTATCTTCGATACGGATCCCGCCAAACGGCTTCATGGCGTCAATTTTTTGCCAGTTGAAATGCTTGCTGAATGGGCCTTCACGCCACGGCGCCAGTAACGACTCGATGAAGTAGATGCCGGGTTCAATGGTCAGCACCATACGCGGCTCGATAATACGGGTGCAACGCAGGTACGGATATTTCGACGGCGCCGCCAGATGCGTACCGGTATCGTCCTGCATAAAGCCCGCAACATCATGCACCTGCAGACCCAGCGGATGACCAATCCCGTGCGGCATAAATGGCCCGGTCAGATCATTCTCCACCATCGCCTCTTCGCTTATGTCAGTGACTAACTGGTGTTTACGTAACAGCTTCGCAATGCGCTGATGGAACTGAATATGATAATCAACGTAGCGCGTCCCGGCTTTCATGGTGCTAATCAGCGCCAGCTGCTCGTCGTTAACGTCTTTAATCAGATGGGCAAAGTCGTTGTCGCCGTGTGCCGCCCAGGTCCGCGTCAGATCCGCGGCATAGCCGTTATATTCTGCGCCAGCGTCGAGCAGGAAGCTGCGCATCTCCGCCGGGGCGCGATGATCCAGTTTGGTGTAGTGCAGGACGGAGGCATGCTCATTCAGCGCGACAATGTTGCTGTAAGGCACGTCGGTGTCACGATGGCCGGTGGCGGTAAGATAGGCCTGGTTGATATCGAATTCGCTCATTCCGGACTGGAAAGCTTCGTAGGCCGCACGATGGCCATTGACCGCTGACTTCTGCGCTTCACGCATGCAGGCCAGCTCGTAATCGGTTTTGTAAGCCCGGTAGTAATGCAGGTAATCGATAACCCCTTTCGGATTGATCTTATCCGCGGCGATACCCAGGCCCAGCGCGCGCTCCGCTACCGGCCCAATATAGCCGATATTACCGCGAGCGGCAGGTAACTGGCTGCCGATACCATCGGCCTTCGGCAGCGCAATGACGTCAATCTCTTCGGTCCAGAACGAGGTTGGCAACGGCTCGACGTTATGCCAGTAATCGACCGGCAGATAGAACCACAGCTTCGGTTTGTTGACGCCATCCACCAGCAGCCAGCAGTTAGGCACCTGGGTCACCGGCACCCAGGCTTTAAACTGCGGATTGACCTTGAACGGGTACGGATGGTCATCGAGGAAGACGTTAACCAATTCACCGGAGTGAATCAGCAGAGCATCCATCTGAAAACGGGCCAGGACGTCGCGGGTACGTTCTTGTAGGGTAACAATATGATTTTTATAGAGCGCGGCCAGGGATTCCATCTTTTGTCCTTTGCTTTTATGGGATCGTGATACACCGCATCTTAGCACATCGCCCTGCGTGCGGGTGATTTCCGCCGGATGTGATCCGACCAGCAATTATTTAAAGAGTTATTTGCAATTCTTTAACATAAATTCCACACTCCGTTTCATCTGGTATGACCAGATCATATTGCTGGATTCAGGAGACTGACATGCTCTACAAAGGCGACACCCTGTACCTCGACTGGCTGGAAGATGGCATCGCCGAACTGGTGTTCGATGCCCCAGGTTCGGTCAACAAGCTTGATACCGCAACCGTAGCCAGCCTCGGTCATGCGCTGGACGTACTGGAAAAACAAAGCGATCTCAAAGGTCTGCTGCTGCGCTCTGAAAAAGCGGCGTTTATCGTCGGCGCGGATATCACCGAATTCCTCTCGCTGTTCCTGGTCCCTGAGGAGCAGTTAAGCCAGTGGCTGCATTTTGCTAACAGTGTCTTCAATCGTCTGGAAGATCTCCCCGTCCCCACTATCTCTGCCGTCAATGGCTACGCGCTGGGCGGCGGTTGCGAATGTGTGCTGGCGACCGATTACCGCCTGGCGACGCCGGACCTGCGCATTGGGCTGCCGGAAACCAAGCTCGGCATTATGCCCGGGTTTGGCGGCTCAGTCCGTCTGCCACGCCTGCTCGGCGCCGATAGCGCGCTGGAGATCATTGCTGCCGGGAAAGATGTCAGCGCCGATCAAGCCTTGAAAATCGGCCTGGTGGATGGCGTGGTCGCCGCGGAAAAACTGCACGACGGCGCGCTGGCGATCCTGCGTCAGGCCATGAATGGCGACCTGGACTGGAAAGCGAAACGTCAACCGAAGCTGGAGCCGCTGAAGCTCAGCAAAATTGAAGCCGCCATGAGCTTTACGATTGCCAAAGGCATGGTCGCGCAAACGGCCGGGAAGCATTACCCGGCGCCGATCACCGCGGTGAAAACTATTGAAGCCGCTGCACGTCTTGGTCGTGAAGAAGCCCTGGTGCTGGAAAATAAAAGCTTTGTCCCGCTGGCCCATACCAACGAGGCCCGCGCGCTGGTTGGTATCTTCCTGAACGACCAGTACGTCAAAGCGAAAGCGAAAAAGCTGACCAAAGATATCGAGACGCCGAAGCACGCTGCCGTATTAGGCGCCGGCATTATGGGTGGCGGCATTGCTTACCAGTCAGCCTGGAAGGGCGTGCCGGTGGTGATGAAAGACATTAACGACAAATCGCTGACCCTGGGCATGACCGAAGCGGCGAAACTACTGAATAAACAGCTGGAACGCGGCAAAATCGACGGTCTGAAGCTGGCAGGAGTGATAAGCACCATTCAGCCAACCCTGGAATACAGCGGTTTTGATCGCGTGGACGTGGTTGTTGAAGCGGTGGTCGAAAACCCGAAAGTGAAAAAAGCGGTACTGGCGGAAACCGAGGCAAAAGTACGTCCGGATACCGTGCTGGCCTCTAATACCTCAACGATTCCCATTAGCGAGCTGGCCAGCGTTCTGCAGCGCCCGGAAAACTTCTGCGGTATGCACTTCTTTAACCCGGTGCATCGCATGCCGCTGGTTGAAGTCATCCGTGGCGAAAAAACCTCGGATAAGACCATTGCCACAGTCGTGGCCTGGGCCAGCAAAATGGGCAAAACGCCGATCGTGGTCAACGACTGCCCCGGCTTCTTCGTCAACCGCGTGCTATTCCCTTACTTCGCCGGCTTTAGCCAGCTGCTGCGCGACGGGGCGGACTTCCGCAAAGTCGACAAAGTGATGGAGAAACAGTTTGGCTGGCCAATGGGCCCGGCTTATCTGCTGGACGTGGTCGGCATCGATACCGCGCACCATGCTCAGGCGGTCATGGCGGCGGGCTTCCCGCAGCGGATGCAGAAAGATTATCGCGACGCTATCGACGCCCTGTTTGACGCCAGCCGTTTCGGCCAGAAGAACGGCCTCGGCTTCTGGCGCTATAAAGAAGACAGCAAAGGCAAGCCGAAGAAAGAAGAAGATGCCGCAGTCGACAGCCTGCTGGCCGACGTAAGCCAGCCGAAGCGCGATTTCAGCGATGAAGAGATTATCGCCCGCATGATGATCCCGATGGTTAACGAAGTGGTTCGCTGCCTGGAAGAAGGTATTATCGCCAGCCCGGCGGAAGCGGATATGGCGCTGGTATACGGCCTGGGCTTCCCTCCGTTCCACGGCGGCGCATTCCGCTGGCTCGATACCATTGGCAGCGCGAAGTATCTCGATATGGCACAGCAATACCAGCACCTTGGCCCGCTGTATGAAGTGCCAGCCGGTCTGCGTGACAAAGCGCGCCATAACGAAGCGTATTATCCCCCGGTAGAGCCAGCCCGTCCGGTTGGCGCTCTGAAAACGGCTTAAGGAGTCACAATGGAACAGGTTGTCATTGTCGATGCTATTCGCACCCCGATGGGCCGTTCAAAGGGCGGCGCATTTCGCCACGTGCGCGCGGAAGATCTTTCCGCCCACCTGATGCGTAGCCTGCTGTCGCGCAACCCGTCGCTTGAGGCAAGCGCAATAGACGATATCTACTGGGGCTGCGTGCAGCAAACCCTTGAGCAGGGCTTTAACATCGCCCGTAACGCGGCGCTGCTGGCGGAGATCCCGCACTCGGTACCGGCAAACACGGTTAACCGGCTGTGCGGTTCCTCTATGCAGGCGCTGCATGATGCCGCCCGTATGATCATGACCGGCGATGCCAACGTCTGCCTGATTGGCGGCGTGGAGCACATGGGCCATGTGCCGATGAGCCACGGCGTTGATTTTCACCCGGGACTGAGTCGTAACGTGGCGAAAGCCGCCGGTATGATGGGGTTGACTGCGGAAATGCTGGCACGTCTGCACGGCATTAGCCGCGAAATGCAGGATCAGTTCGCCGCACGCTCTCACGCTCGCGCCTGGGCAGCGACGCAATCCGGCGCATTCAAAGCCGAGATCATCCCGACCGGCGGCCACGATGCCGATGGCGTGCTGAAGTCCTTCAATTACGACGAAGTGATCCGCCCGGAAACCACCGTCGAAACGCTGTCCACGTTGAGACCGGCGTTTGACCCGGTGACCGGCACGGTAACGGCAGGTACCTCTTCCGCCCTTTCCGACGGCGCGGCGGCGATGCTGCTGATGAGCGAAAGCCGCGCCCGCGAGCTGGGGCTGAAGCCACGCGCCCGCGTCCGTTCAATGGCGGTGGTCGGCTGCGACCCGTCCATTATGGGTTATGGCCCGGTTCCAGCCTCGAAGCTGGCGCTGAAAAAAGCGGGCTTATCCACCAGCGATATCGACGTCTTTGAAATGAATGAGGCTTTTGCCGCGCAGATCCTGCCGTGCATTAAAGATCTGGGCCTGATGGAGCAGATCGACGAGAAGATCAACCTCAACGGCGGGGCGATCGCTCTGGGTCACCCGCTCGGCTGTTCCGGAGCGCGCATTAGTACTACATTGATCAACCAGATGGAGCGTCAAGACGCACAGTTTGGTCTGGCGACTATGTGTATCGGCTTAGGTCAGGGGATCGCTACTGTATTTGAGAGAGTGTAAATCAGGAAAAGTATCTCAAAGCCAATGACGTCAGAACAAGGCGGCAAGCGAGCGAATCCCGATGAGCTTACTCAAGTAAGTGATTCGGGTGAGCGGGCGCAGCCAACGCAGTGATGGCGTCATTGGCGAAGAGAGACAGTTTAGTTGCCGTTCTTCCCGCCTGTCAGGGGCGGGTTTTTTATTGTCAGATAAAGGCAAACGCGTCGCCAAACAGGCGCTCTTCGCGCGCGCCGCGTTCGTTGCAGAACAGATCGCGGGCGATCTTGGCCATCTCAAAGCGCCCGGCAATATAGATGTCGTGGTCGGCCAGGGTACCATAATCCTGCAGCACCGCGGTCAGTACCGTACCGGAACGCCCGCGCCATCCCTCTTCCGGCTGCTCAACCACGGGTTCGATACGCAGATTCGCATGCTTGATACTCAGGGCTTCCAGTTCGGCCAGATCGTACAGGTGCTTGGCCTCGCGGCCGCCCCAGTAGATGGCGATATCGCGGTTCGGATTACGCGCCAGCGCGGTTAACAAAATAGAACGCACATAAGAGAAGCCGGTACCGCCGGCAATTAAAATCAGCGGACGGTCTTCATCTTCACGCAGCCAGGCTTCACCGTGTGGGATATCAACCTCAATTTCACGCTCTTGCAGAATGCGATCCATGACCGCCATCGCGTACAGATTGAGCTCAGAGGCGCCGATATGCAGCTCGATAAATTCCTGTTCCGCCGGCGTGGAAGCCATGGAGAACGGGCGCTTGTCGCGCTCATCCATTACTACCATCAGATACTGGCCAGCACGGAAGGAAAATGCCGCTTCCGGCACTAATCGAACACGATATACGGTATCGGTAATCGCCTCCACCGAGGTCACTTTACAGCTTAAGGTTGTCATGCGTCCCCTCTGTCGGGTCAATAGAGCAAAACAGCGGCGTTAGCCCCGCTTACGGTTGTTTAAAGATGGCCAGCTCATCCCAGATGGCGTCAATCCGCGCCGTGACGGCAGGATCTTTTTTGATTGGACGACCCCATTCACGCTGGGTTTCGCCAGGCCATTTATTCGTGGCATCCAGCCCCATTTTTGAACCCAGGCCGGAAACCGGCGAGGCAAAATCCAGATAATCAATTGGCGTATTTTCTACCAGTACCGTATCACGAGCCGGGTCCATACGGGTAGTGATCGCCCAAATCACATCGTTCCAGTCGCGCGCATTGACATCGTCATCGCAGACAATCACGAACTTGGTATACATGAACTGCCGCAGGAACGACCAGACGCCCATCATCACGCGCTTGGCATGACCTGCGTACTGTTTTTTCATCGTCACTACCGCCAGGCGATAGGAACACCCTTCCGGCGGTAGATAAAAGTCGACGATTTCCGGAAACTGCTTTTGCAGGATCGGCACAAAGACTTCGTTCAGCGCCACACCCAGTACTGCAGGTTCATCGGGCGGTCGGCCGGTATAGGTCGAATGATAAATCGCGTCTTCACGCTGGGTTATATGGGTCACCGTAAATACCGGGAAGCTGTCCACTTCGTTGTAGTAACCGGTGTGGTCGCCATACGGCCCTTCCGGCGCCATTTCACCGGCCTCAATGTAGCCTTCAAGCACAATTTCCGCGCTGGCCGGGACTTCAAGGTCATTGGAAACGCACTTCACCACTTCGGTCTTGGTGCCGCGCAACAGGCCTGCGAAAGCATATTCCGACAGGGTATCCGGCACTGGGGTCACCGCGCCAAGAATGGTTGCCGGATCGGCGCCGAGCGCCACGGAAACCGGGAAGCGTTCGCCCGGGCGCGCCGCACACCACTCCTGGAAATCCAGTGCGCCGCCGCGATGAGACAGCCAGCGCATAATCAGTTTGTTTTTACCAATCAGCTGCTGGCGATAAATCCCCAGATTCTGCCGCTCTTTGTGCGGCCCGCGGGTCACCGTCAGCCCCCAGGTGATCAGCGGCGCGGCATCTTCCGGCCAGCAGGTCATTATCGGGATTTTATTCAGGTCGACGTCATCGCCCTGGATGATTTTTTGCTGGCAGGGCGCGCCGCGCAGGCGTTTGGTCGGCATATTCAGCACTTGCTTGAACTGCGGCAGCTTATCAAACAGATCGCGGAAACCTTTGGGTGGCTCAGGCTCTTTCAGGAAGGCTAACAGCTTACCCACCTCGCGCAACGAACTGACATCCTCCTGGCCCATCCCCAGCGCCACGCGCCGCGGCGTGCCGAAAAGATTGCACAGTACCGGCATGCTATAGCCTTTTGGGTTCTCAAACAGCAGCGCCGGGCCACCGGCGCGCAGGGTCCGGTCGGCAATTTCAGTGATTTCCAGATGAGGATCGACCGGCAGAGTGATACGTTTCAGTTCGCCCTGTTGTTCCAGTAGTGTCAGAAAGTCGCGAAGATCGTGGTATTTCATGAAAGTGTTATTGACCTCTATACAGGCGGCTAATTATACGGTGTTCAACGGCGCGATGCTGTAATTTTGTTAAATTAGCGTGAAAGAACGCTGAAATTTGGATTTCAATTATAATGGCTTTCGCGATTACACCAGCCATTTGTTATGCTTGCCGTTATTAGAAGTGGAATGAGTTATTATGCAAGCCTGGTACTTACTGTATTGCAAACGTGGGCAGCTACAACGAGCCCAGGAACATCTGGAACGTCAGTCAGTTAACTGCCTGATGCCGACGATTGCGCTGGAAAAAATCATTCGCGGTAAACGCACCATGGTCAGCGAACCGCTGTTCCCGAACTACCTGTTTATTGAGTTCGATCCAGAGGTGATTCATACCACTACCATCAGCGCCACCCGCGGGGTTAACAACTTCGTGCGCTTTGGCGCGCTGCCCGCTGTCGTTCCCTCGGCGGTGATTCATCAGCTCTCTATCTATAAACCGGAAGGTATCACCGACCCGGAAACGCCGCACGAGGGCGATAGCGTGCTGATCACCGACGGCGCGTTTGAAGGCCTGGAGGCTATCTTTACCGAGCCGGACGGTGAAGCACGCTCTATGTTGCTGTTAAACCTGCTGAATAAGCAAGTCCTGCAGAGCGTTAAAAATACCGACTTCCAGAAAATCTAAACGCCGTTAACGTCGACGCCAAACAGCGCCCTGACGTTTGCGTCCGTTTGCGCCTCCAGCCATTGTGCCTCTTCGCCGCGCCAGATCGCGACGCTTGCCAGGATATGCGGCAAATACGCAGGCTCGTTACGCCGCGAGGCCGGCTTTGGCTTGAGGTCGCGCGGCAGTAGATAAGGCGCATCGGTCTCCAGCAGCAGACGATCTGCCGGGATCGCCGGCAGCAGCTCGCGCAGCTCGAGCCCCCGCCGCTCATCGCATACCCAACCGGTAATACCGATAAACAGGCCCAGATCCAGGCATTCCTGCACCTCGCTGCGGCTGCCGGTAAAGCAGTGCAGCACCGCGCCCGGGAGCTTCTCGAGCCAGGGTTTAAGCAGCGTCAGAAAGCGGTCGTGGGCGTCGCGGCAGTGTAAAAACACCGGCATCGACAGCTCGGCCGCCAGCGCCAGCTGGGCGCTGAACGCAGCCTCCTGCTCCTGCGGCGTGGAAAAATTCCGGTTAAAATCCAGACCGCACTCGCCTATCGCTACTACCTGCGGCTCGCGGGCGAGGGTATAAATCGCCTCGGCGACCGCTGGCGTCCAGCTGCTACCGTCATGGGGATGAACCCCCGCCGTGGACCAGCAGCCGGAATAGCGGCTCGCCATTCTCTGGGCCTGTTGGCTCTCCGGCAAGTTTGTACCGGTCAGCAGCATGCCGTGAACCCCCGCCGCCCGGGCGCGCGCCACCACCTCATCATGGTCGCGGGAAAACTGCGAACTGGTCAGATTAACGCCGATATCAAACATGAACACTCCTATATGACAACCGCCCTGGCGGGCGGTTGGCGGTATTACTCTTCTCTGTGCTCTGTGGCTTCAGCTTCGGCCGCGGCGTCATCATCGCGCGTCAGGCGCTTCCCGGTGTAGAAGCGGGCGAAGAACACCCCGACTTCAAACAGACAGTACATCGGAATGGCCAGCAGCGTCTGCGAGAATACGTCCGGCGGCGTCAGCAGCATGCCCACCACGAAGGCGCCCACCAGCACATACGGCCTTTTTTTACGCAAGTCTTCCGGCGTGGTAACGCCCATCCAGCAGAGCAGCACGATGGCGACCGGCACCTCAAAAGAGACCCCGAAAGCCATAAACAACGCCATCACGAAGTCAAGATAGCTGCGGATATCGGTCGAGACCAGCACCCCTTCCGGCGCCGCATGGGTCAGGAAGCCGAACGCCAGCGGAAACACAACAAAATAGGCGAAAGCCATGCCGATATAGAACAGCAGGGTACTGGATACCAGTAAAGGCACCACCAGCCGGCGTTCGTGCTTATACAGCGCTGGTGCGACAAAGGCCCATACCTGATAAAGAATAATCGGCACCGACAGGATCACCGACACCATGAAGGTCAGCTTTATCGGCGTAAAGAAAGGTGAAGCGACATCAGTGGCGATCATCGTCGCGCCCACCGGCATCTTGCTGATAAGCGGGGCCGAGACCAGCTGATAGATATCATTGGCGAAATAGACCAGCGCCAGGAAGATCACCAGAATAGCAATGATGCTGTTGAGCAGACGCTTGCGCAGCTCAATCAGATGCGAAATTAGCGGTTGTGTATCGTCTACGCCCATGTTTACGGTTTATCACTCGATGCGGGGGAAGATTGAGGGGCTGCCGCCGTAGCGGATGTTTTCTCTGCCGGAAGGTCAGCCGGTGACGCGGGTGGCTCATCGACAACCGGATCCGGCACATGAGCCGGAGCGCTGACCTGATGTTCTGCCGTCGCCGGCGTGACGTCCTGGCGTTGCGCTTCGCTGCCTTTGACCACCGGATTATGGATGGTATTGGCTTCGTCGCTGGCCTTTTCAGGATCGTGGGCGCTATAGGAGCGCTTCATCGACTCTGCGGCTTCGCGCAGTTCATCCATGGAGGCTTTCAGCTCCGGCGTCAGGTTATTCAGACTGGCCTTCTCCACCTTCTTAAGGCTCTCCTGAAACTCCTGCAGTTTTAGCTCCTGGGCCAGTTCATTCTGTACCGTGGTCGCCAGCGAGCGTAACGTCCGGATCCAGCCAACCACCGTTTTAACCGCGACGGGAAGCCGCTGTGGCCCCAGAACAATGAGGCCAATTACAAACACCAGCAGTAGTTCACTAAAACCAATATCGAACACGAATTACACCTGCTCTTTGTCGTGGCGTTTTGTCTCGTCTTTTTTTGCATCATCCTGTTTATCGGCGATGGTTTTCGCCGTGAAATCTGCATCTGGCGCCGACTTTTCAGGTTTGTCATCATCACTCATGGCTTTTTTAAAGCCTTTGATCGATGCCCCTAAGTCCGACCCCAGCGAGCTCAGCTTCTTCGTCCCAAAAAGCAGAACTACGATGACGACAACAATTAATAACTGCCAAATACTGATACCACCCATACACGTTCCCCTATGACAGATGATGAATTGTGTGGACGCATTATACACACCATCCTGCGGGCCGCCTCTTCGTCAGGCCACCAGCATGATTTTGCGCAAATAAGCCTGCGTCATGAAGAGGCGAACCGATCAGCGGGTTTTCCGCCAGCCAATCAGCCAGGTCACAATACCGCCGGCCATCAGCCAGCCGGGCATCATTCCCCACTCAGGGCGGTGGATAAAGAGTAGCGTACCACTGAGCAATAAAACCGCGCCTATACCAAACAGATAACGGGACTGCCCCTGACGGACATGACGCACATGCATATCCCGCACGATGGTATCGACGCTGGTCTGCAGCTGTTTGCTCTGCTGCAGGCTCTGATACACCAGCTCAGGTATTTCCGGCATTCTTTCGATCCAGAACGGCGCTTTATCTTTAAACGCACGCACCAGCGCCGGAATGCCGACCTGATCTTTGATCCACGACTCGAGGAAAGGCTTCGCCGTTTTCCACAAGTCTAACTGAGGATAGAGCTGCCGGCCTACCCCTTCTACGTAAAGTAATGTCTTCTGTAATAAAACAAGCTGCGGCTGGACTTCCATATTGAAGCGCCGCGCGGTGTTGAACAGATTAAGCAGCACGTGGCCGAACGAGATCTCCGCCAGCGGCTTCTCAAAGATCGGCTCGCAGACCGTGCGGATCGCGAACTCAAACTCTTCGACGTTGGTATCGGGCGGAACCCAACCGGAATCGACGTGCAGCTCGGCAACCTTACGATAATCGCGGTTAAAGAAGGCGATAAAGTTTTCCGCCAGATAGCGCTTATCTTCTTTGTTCAGCGAGCCGACAATACCGCAGTCTATACCGATATACTGCGGATCTTCGGGGTGCTCGTAGCTGACAAATATATTGCCAGGGTGCATATCGGCATGGAAGAAGCTGTCGCGGAACACCTGGGTGAAGAAGACCTGCACACCCCGCTCCGCCAGCAGCTGCATGTTGGTCCCCTGGGCCTCCAGCGCCTCTACGTCAGACACCGGGATACCGTAAATGCGCTCCATCACCATCATGCTTTCGCTGCAGTAGTCGGGGTACACCTCCGGCACGTACAGCATCGGGCTGTCTTCGAAATTGCGCCGCAGCTGAATAGCGTTGGCGGATTCCCGCAGCAGGTTCAGCTCGTCCAGCAGCGTTTTTTCATATTCGCGGACTACCTCCTGCGGGCGCAGACGGCGGCCGTCAGGCAACAGACGCGGTACCCAGCGCGCCAGGCGATAGATGAGCTTCATGTCCGCTTTAATGATCGGCAAAATATCCGGGCGGATAACCTTGATCACCACCTCTTTGCCATTCTCTTTCAGACGCGCAGTATGCACCTGAGCAATAGACGCCGAGGCTAACGGCTCAACGGAGAAATCATCAAACCAGGCCTCCACCGGCAGGCCCCCCATCGCTTTCTCTATCTGCTGCTGCGCGAGCTTTCCTTCAAAGGGCGCCACGCGGTCCTGCAACAGCGCCAGCTGATCGGCAATTTGTGGCGGAAAGAGATCCCGGCGGGTGGATAGCATCTGGCCGAATTTAATCCACACCGGCCCCAGCTCCTGGAGCGCCAGACGAAGACGAGCACCGAGGGGTTGGTCCTGATGACGGTTTGGCATCCAGAACAGCATCCGCCGCCAGATACGCAGCGGTAGCGTGATCCGCATTTTGGGGATGAGCTCATCGAGCCCGTAGCTCAAAAAGGTGTGGATGATGAAATACAGGCGCCGTAATTCTCCTGGCGTCATTTGCCCTCCAGCGTTTCCAGCCGTTTTTCCAGTGCGGCCAGCGCGCGTTCAATAGCCGTTGTCTCTTCAGCAAACCAGGCCAGCTCCAGCGCCCCCGGAGCCAGTCGCCACTCTTCAGTGATCGCTTCCGCGACATAGCGCTGCTGGCGCTGCGCGCCCTTCAGCAGAAACTGAGCGCCACCGCGCAGAACTTTGCCGACGCCTTCGGCCACGATATCGCCGGTATAGGGCGCCAGCAGTTCAGCAGGATCGAACTCCGCCAGGTCGCACAGGGAGACCAGGTTTTGCACTACCTGCAGATCGCCCTGCACTTCCAGCTCACCGCTGCGAATAAGCGCCGTGAGCTGCTGACGATTGCGCAGTTTTGGCAGCACGCTGAGCCGGGTAATCACAGTGCAGTCGGCCTCTCCGTCCCAGGCGCTCAGGACATCGACCTGACGTTCGCTGAACACCAGCACCACGGGCGTGGCGAAATCCTGCAGCTGGACCTGCAGCACCTTGCCCAGCAGGCGCTGGCGAGCGGGTTTGAGCGCTTTGTCGCGCCAGAGGAAAGCATTTAGCGCCGTTTCAATGCCAGCGGTCACCAGGGGTGTGAAAGGCATAGCGTCCCTCCTGTCAGAACTTGTAACCGCGATGCAAAGCAACGATACCCGCCGTCAGGTTGTAGTAGTCCACGTTTTCGAAACCCGCATCCTGCATCATCCCTTTCAGCGTTTCCTGGTCGGGATGCATACGGATAGACTCCGCCAGGTAGCGATAGCTGTCGCCGTCTTTTGCCACCAGCTCGCCCACCTTCGGCAGAATATGGAAGGAGTAAGCGTCGTAGGCTTTGCTCAGCGGTTCGATGATGGGTTTAGAAAACTCCAGCACCAGCAGGCGTCCGCCCGGTTTCAGCACACGATACATCGAACGCAGCGCTTTCTCTTTGTCGGTCACGTTACGCAGACCGAAAGAGATGGTGATGCAGTCAAAGGTGTTATCAGCAAACGGCAGGGCTTCCGCGTTGGCCTGAACATACTCCACGTTACCCACGATGCCGATATTGCGCAGCTTTTCGCGGCCCATTTTGAGCATCGAATCGTTGATATCAGCAAGCATGACGCGGCCGGTTTCCCCTACCAGACGGGAGAACTTGGCGGTCAAATCACCGGTACCGCCAGCCAGATCCAGCACGGTCTGCCCGCGACGTACGCCGCTGCAGTCGATGGTGAAACGCTTCCACAAACGATGGATCCCAAACGACATCAAGTCATTCATCACATCATATTTTGCGGCGACAGAATGGAATACATGCGCCACCATATCTGCTTTCTGCTCTTTAGCGACCGTCTGAAAGCCAAAGTGCGTCGTTTCTTGTGAATCCTCAACCATCTCTATGCCTGCTTGCTTTTCAAGAAAATGTTCACTGAGTGTATCAGACTCAGCGCATTTCCCATACGTTTCAGCGTGGCGGAGCCGCTTCGCGATTGCGCAATGCCTCAGCAGAGTCGGGGGAAAATTCGTCATTTTCCGGGAGGTTATCCTCGTCTTCGAGACGATATTGCTCGTCCTGGGCCGTGGCTTGCTCGACTAAATCAGGATTAATCCCGCGCTTTACCTCCACGCCCAGGCCGCGAAAGGCCTCCGCCTGGGCCAGCAGATTACCGCGCCCGGAAGCGAGCTTTTTCATCGCCTGGCGATAGTTCTCCTGCGCCTTATCCAGGCTCTGGCCGATGGCGGACATATCATCCACAAACAGGCGCATTTTGTCGTAAAGGCGCCCCGCCCGCTCGGCAATCTTTTGCGCATTACGGCTCTGGTGCTCATAGCGCCACAGATTGGCGATAGTGCGCAGAGCCACCAGCAGCGTCGTCGGGCTGACCAGCATAATATTATTTTGCAACGCCTCGCTGATGAGCTCAGGCTGGCGATCGATGGCCAGCAGGAACGCCGGCTCAACGGGAATAAACATCAGCACATAGTCGAGAGAGCGCAGGCCGGGCAGCTGTTGATAATCCTTGCGTCCCAGCAGGCGAATATGATTTCGCACCGAGGCAAGGTGTTCCTGCAGCGCGACTTCGCGAGTGTAGTCATCTTCGGCGTTAAAATAGCGCTCATAGGCGACCAGGGTCATTTTGGCGTCGATCACCACGTCCTTACCCTGCGGCAGGCGCACGATGACGTCCGGCTGCATCCGCGAGCGGTTGTCGGTCTCAATACTGACCTGGGTTTGGTACTCATAGCCTTCGCGCAGGCCGGAGGCTTCCAGCACGCGGGTTAAGACCACTTCCCCCCAGTTGCCCTGGGTTTTGTTATCCCCCTTCAGCGCTTTGGTCAGGTTCAGCGCCTCCTGCGCCATCTGCGCGTTCAGCTGCTGCAGATTGCGGATCTCATGCGCCAGAGTATGCCTCTCCCGCGCCTCCTGGCCAAAGCTCTCCTGCACCTGACGACGGAAACCGTCGAGCTGCTCGCGTAGCGGCGTCAGCAGGCCATGCAGGCTCTGGCGATTTTGTTCATCAACGCGCCGGTTACTGTGTTCGAAAATGCGGTTAGCCAGATTTTCAAATTGCTCGCTCAGGCGCTGCTCGCTGTTGACCATCTGGCGGATCTTATCTTCCGCATGCAGTTGGGTGGATTCGAGCCGGGTGGTGACCTCACGCAGATCGGCTTCCAGCGAGGTATTGATATCCCGCAGGCTGCGCAGCTCGTTGTTCAGCAGCTCGCACTCCTCACGCCAGTGGGCCTCCTGCACCAGCTGCTGGCGGGCGGCGCTCAGCTCAATATCCAGCTCTCGCCGTTCCTCGATCAGATCGGCCCGAATTTGATCGGCACGCGCTTTGGTCGCCAGCCAGCCGACAATTAACCCGGCAGCCAGTGCGATAACCGCGCTGATAATGATTGAGAGATCCACGACGCCCCCTGCGATAACCTGATGGCACAAAATAGAATTGTGCTGTACAAACGTCCAGTTTAAAAGGAATTTCCTGCGAGGAGCAACGCAAAAAAGAAAGGCCGGAGGACCCGGCCTGACAGGGAAAGTGTTGAATTACAGCAGACGGCGCGCCGCTTCCACGACGATTTTCACCGCGTGGCTTTCAGTTTGCTTCATAGTTTCTGCGTTAGGGATCTCTTGCTGGGTACGGTTAACGATAACCCCGGCTACCATCCCGGCGCGCAGGCCCTGGCTGGCGCACATGGTCAGCAGCGTGGCGGATTCCATTTCATAGTTCATCACGCCCATTGCCTGCCACTCTTCCATTGAGCCCTTGAAGCGGCTTACCACGCGGCCGGAGAAGGTGTCGTAACGCTCCTGGCCCGGGTAGAAGGTATCAGAGGAAGCAGTCACGCCGATATGAGTGGTCGCGCCGATAGATTTCGCGGCTTCCACCAGCGCGGTGGTGCAGGCGAAGTCAGCGACGGCCGGGAACTCCATCGGTGCGAAGTGCAGGCTGGCGCCGTCCAGACGAACGGAGGCGGTAGTGACCAGCACATCGCCAACGTTAATGTGCGGTTGAATCGCGCCGGTGGTGCCGATACGCAGGAAGGTACGTACCCCCAGCTGCGCCAGCTCTTCCACAGCGATAGACGTAGACGGACCGCCGATGCCGGTAGAGCAGACGATCACCGGTTTGCCGTCCAGCTCCGCGCGCCAGGAGGTAAATTCGCGGTGGGATGCCAGCTTAACCGGCTTATCCATCAGCGCGGCGATCTTTTCCACACGCTCCGGATCGCCAGGGACGATAGCCAGCGTAGCCCCTTGTAAATCGTTCTTGGTGAGGCCGAGATGAAAAACATCAGACTTGGACATAAAAAACTCCTCTGTGGGTCGAATTATCAGCAGAAGCAAAACGGTACTGTACAGAAGCCCCTGGCAACATTTTGTGATGATAGTCACCAAGACCAACAATGGTTGCAGTTGTTTTTCAGTAAATAGTGATACAAATCACATTAACAAGTTATATTCATCGTCACAGAACAAAAGATAGCCGCTTTCAGGCACTGTGCTTTATTACCGCCCGAACTAAAGGTAAAGGGTCTATAGTTACTGATGCGCTAATAAATAAGGGTACGGAGAATACCATGACCACCACCAAGCAACCTGGATTCGCACCTGCTGCTTCACCACACGCTTCAACCGCCGTTCATACGCCGGAAGATCATATTGTTGCCGGAGAGACTTCGATCCCCTCCCAGGGCGAAAACATGCCGGCCTACCACGCCCGCCCGAAAAACGTCGATGGCCCACTGCCGATCGTCATTGTGGTGCAGGAAATTTTCGGCGTGCATGAGCATATTCGCGATCTTTGTCGCCGCCTGGCGCAGGAAGGCTACCTGGCTATTGCGCCTGAATTGTACTTCCGTCAGGGCGATCCGAATGAGTACCACGATATCCCGACCCTGTTTAAAGAGCTGGTTACCAAGGTGCCGGACGCGCAGGTGTTGGCGGATCTCGACCATGTCGCCAGCTGGGCGGCACGCCACGGCGGCGATGCCCATCGTCTGCTGATCACCGGCTTCTGCTGGGGCGGACGCATTACCTGGCTGTATGCCGCGCATAACCCGCAGCTGAAGGCAGGCGTGGCCTGGTACGGCAAGCTGGTGGGAGAAAAATCGCTGAATTCACCGAAGCATCCGGTAGATATCGCTGTCGATCTCAACGCCCCGGTGCTTGGTCTGTACGGCGCTAAAGACGCCAGTATTCCACAGGACACCATCGAGACCATGCGTCAGGCACTGCGGGCGGCCAACGCCAAAGCGGAAATCGTGGTCTATCCCGAAGCCGATCATGCCTTTAACGCCGACTATCGCGCCAGCTATCACGAAGAGTCAGCCAAAGACGGCTGGCAGCGGATGCTCGCGTGGTTTGCTCAGTATGGCGGTAAAAAAGGGTAATCACCCGATGCAAAAAAAGGAGGCAAATGCCTCCTTATTATTTTTTGCCTGACTATCAGGCGGATTCGCGCAGATTCTGCGCCGCTTGCACCATATTCGCAAGCGCGGCGCGGGTTTCCGGCCAGCCGCGAGTTTTCAGGCCGCAGTCCGGGTTAACCCACAGCCGCTCCGCCGGAATACGCTGCGCGGCTTTCTTCAGCAGCGCTTCGATCCACTCCACGCTCGGCACGTTCGGCGAGTGAATATCATATACTCCCGGCCCGATCTCATTGGGATACTCGAACGCTTCGAACGACTCCAGCAGCTCCATATCGGACCGCGAGGTTTCAATAGTGATCACGTCGGCATCCAGCGCGGCAATGGAGTCCATGATGTCGTTGAACTCGCAGTAGCACATGTGGGTGTGGATCTGCGTGTCGTCTTTGGCAACCGCGGCGTTGATGCGGAAAGCTTCCACTCCCCACTGGAGATAAGCATCCCAGTCACTGCGCTTCAGCGGTAACCCTTCGCGCAGCGCCGGCTCATCAATCTGGATGATGCCGATCCCCGCCGCCTCCAGATCCGCCACTTCATCACGCAGCGCCAGCGCAATCTGTTTCGCGATGGTTTCACGGCTGACGTCTTCCCGCGGGAAGGACCAGCACAGAATGGTCACCGGTCCAGTGAGCATCCCTTTCACCGGTTTGTCGGTCAGCGACTGCGCGTACTTCGCCCAGTCGACGGTGATCGCTTGCGGACGGCTGACGTCGCCGATCACCACAGGCGGCTTCACGCAGCGGGAACCATAGCTCTGCACCCAGCCGTTTTGCGTGAAGATGAAACCGTCCAGGTGTTCGCCGAAATACTCCACCATATCGTTACGCTCGGCTTCCCCGTGCACCAGTACGTCTAAACCTAACCGCTCCTGCTCGACGATCGCCTGCTTAATATGTTCCGCAATCCCGGTACGATAATGACTGGCATCCAGGTTGCCCTTTTTGAAGTCCAGGCGCAGGCCGCGGATCTCGGTCGTCTGCGGGAATGACCCGATAGTGGTGGTCGGCCATGCCGGCAGGTTAAAGCGTTGACGCTGTGCCTGAGCGCGAACTTCATAAGGGCTGGCGCGCTGGCTGTCCTGAGCGGTGATCGCCGCCAGCCGTTTTTCTACTTCCGCGTTGTGTACACGAGTCGAATGGCGACGGGCCTGGATGGGCGCGCTCCACTCGGTAATCGCCGCCGTATCGCCGCTGTTCAGCGCATCGCGCAGCAGCGCCAGCTCGCCGCATTTCTGCAGCGCGAAAGCAAACCAGCTCTTCACTTCCGCATCAAGGCGCGTCTCCACGCTCAGATCGATCGGGCTATGCAGCAGAGAGCAGGATGACGCGACCCAGAGGTCGCGTTTACCGACGAGGTCTTTAATTTGCGCATACTTTTCGGTGAGATCGGCGCGCCAGACGTTGCGCCCATTGATCAGACCCGCGGACAGCAGCCAGTCGGCCGGCAGGCGGTTATGCAGTTCGGCGATATCATCTTTGCCGTGCACCAGATCGACGTGCAGCCCCTGGACCGGTAGCGCAGCAATGGTCGTGAGATTGTCGCTAATGCCTTCAAAATAGGTGGTCAGCAGCAGCTTCACCTGGCCCTGCAGGGCGTCATAAGCCGGTTTAAAGGCCTCCAGCCACGCTGGCGGCAGCTCCAGCACCAGCGCCGGTTCATCAATCTGCACCCACTCGATGCCACGCTTCGCCAGTTCGGCCAGCACCTGCTGGTAAACCGGCAGGATGTCATTCAGCAGGCTCAGACGGTCAAACGGTTCACCTTTCACTTTGCCCAGCCACAGGTACGTTACCGGCCCCAGCAGCACGGGCTTGATCTTGTGGCCCAGCGCCAGCGCTTCGTCTACTTCATCCAGCAGTTGGGTCCAGGTCAGTTTGAACTGCTGGCCCTTCACGAACTCCGGCACCATGTAGTGATAGTTGGTGTTAAACCATTTGGTCATTTCCGCAGCGGCGGCCGGTTCGCCAGTCGGCGCGCGGCCGCGGCCAATGCGGAACAGGGTGTCGATATCGATGGATCCGTCTTTGTTCTGATGACGAGCCGGCACGTTGCCCAGCAGCAGGCTGGTAGTCAGAACATGGTCGTACCAGGCGAAATCCCCCACCGGCAGCAGATCAACGCCCGCCTGTTTCTGCTGCTCCCAGTGCCGGGCACGCAGCTCACGGCCTACTGTCAGCAGTTCCTCGCGAGTGGCGTTGCCCGCCCAGTAGCTCTCTTGCGCTTTTTTCAGCTCGCGGCGCAGGCCAACGCGAGGAAAACCGAGGGTGTGGTTAATAATTGTCATTTTTGTTCCTCTCTTATTTCATTGAATCTGAAGAAAAACTCTAAATAGTTCGGCTTGCAGGAAGGCGGCAACGATGCGCATCCCCAGGAGCTTACTGAAGTAAGTGACTGGGGTAAGCGAGGCAGCCAACGCATCTGCAAGTCGAAATATGACGAGTTTTAGACGTCCAGATGTTTACACATCCATAATTGACAGTTACTGTATATTCCTCAAGCGCAAATTGCTCATGGCGAAGTGAAGGACTTTCATGATCGAAATTAAACATCTGAAAACGCTGCAAGCGTTGCGGAACAGCGGTTCACTGGCAGGCGCGGCAGCGGCCCTGCACCAGACCCAGTCCGCTTTGTCTCACCAGTTCAGCGATCTGGAACAGCGCCTTGGCTTTCGTCTCTTTGTGCGTAAGAGCCAACCGCTGCGTTTTACCCCTCAGGGGGAGATCCTCTTACAGCTGGCCAACCAGGTGCTGCCGCAGATCGCTCGCGCCCTGCAGGACTGTAACGAACCGCAGCAGACCAAACTGCGCCTGGCTATCGAATGTCACAGCTGTATTCAGTGGCTGACGCCGGCGCTGGAGAATTTCCGCGCCCGCTGGCCACATGTGGAGGTCGACTTCCATTCCGGCGTCACCTTCGACCCGCAGCCTGCGCTGCAGCAGGGCGAACTGGATCTGGTGATGACCTCCGATATCCTGCCGCGCAGCGGCCTGCACTACTCGCCGATGTTTGATTTTGAGGTGCGTCTGGTGCTGGCGCCCGAGCATCCGTTAGCTATGAAGACGCTGGTTACCCCGGAGGATCTGGCCGCGGAAACGCTGTTGATTTATCCCGTGCAGCGCGGGCGCCTCGATATCTGGCGTCACTTCCTGCAGCCGGCCGGCATCAGCCCGCAGCTGAAAAGCGTCGATAACACGCTGTTGCTGATCCAGATGGTGGCTGCCCGGATGGGCATCGCCGCGCTGCCGCACTGGGTGGTGGAAAGCTTTGAACGCCAGGGCCTGGTGGTCACCAAAACCCTGGGTGAGGGATTATGGAGCCGGTTGTACGCGGCCGTCCGCGATGGCGAACAGCGTCAACCGGTCACCGAAGCGTTTATTCGCTCTGCGCGGAACCACGCCTGCGATCACCTGCCGTTTGTCCGGAGTGCGGAGCGACCCAGCGGCGATGGACCCACAGCGAGGCCAGGATCACCAACGCTCCGCTAATAAAGCTCGGCCAGTGCGGCTGCTCCTGCCAGATGGCAAGGTTAACCAGTAGACCAGCGGGGACATGGACATTGTTCATGATCCCCAGCGTGCCGGCATCCACCTGGGTGGCGCCATAGTTCCACATAAAGTAACCCAGCCCGGAAGCCACCACGCCGAGCCACACCAGCACGCTCCACTGCAGCGTGGTGGTCGGCAGCTTCTGGGGGTTGCCCAGCATAAACCACGCTGCCACCGCCACGATAAAGGCCCCGACATAGAACCAGGCAAAGGCATTGTGCTGCGGCATCGGACGCACCTCCATCAGGCGCTTATACCCCACCATACCGATAGCGAAGCAGAGGTTTGAGAGTTGGACCAGTAACAGCCCGGTCCAGAAGTGATCGCTGACCTTGTCATAACGGATAATCGCCGCCCCCAGCACTGCCAGCGCGGCACTCAGCAGATAGCCCCAGCGCAGCTTACGTCCGCTGAGCAGGTCATAGATCAGCGTGATATACAGCGGGGTAAATACGGTAAACAGCAGAAATTCCGAAACCGTCAGATAGAGATAGGCGCGGAAAGCCAGCAGATACATAATGCCAAGCTGCATCGCGCCCACCAGCATATAAAGCACGATCGTGCGTGGAGACTGGCCGCGCGTGCGCAGGAAAGGCAGGAACACCAGCGCCGCCAGGCCCACGCGCATCAGCACCGAAAAATAGCTGTCGACGCTACCGGCCAGGTATTCGCCAATCAGGCTAAAAGAAAAGGCCCACAGGATAGTGGTGATAATTAACAGCGCCACAATGGTCGTCTCGTTGGGTAAAGAACAGGCATTGTAGCGAAGAGTCAGGTTGACGACTGGACAGTTATTAGCCAGTCGTCAATCTTTTTTAATCGAGGTATAGCTTACGCAGGTAGTGCGGGACGGCATCGTCGGCGTTGCTGCCGATCACTTCCAGCTCCGGATGCAGATCCTTCAGCCGCTGATGGGCGTTGGCCATGATGCAGCCTTTGCCGGCCATCGACAGCATCTCGGCGTCGTTCATGCCGTCGCCGAAGGCGATGCAATCGGAAAGACGGTAGCCAAGCATTTTCGCCACCGCCTCCAGCGCATGCCCCTTCGATACCCCACCCGCCATGACCTCAAGACAGGTTAAGGTGGAGAAGCTGACGTTTACCCGATCGCCCCAGCGGGCGTTCATCGCCTGCTCCAGCGGCAGCAGGTGCTCGTGATCCTCGCAGGTAAAGAACACCTTGCTGATCCCCTGCGGATCCAGTTCGCCCGGCTCATACAGCTTGTAGTTAAACACCGCCTCTTTGAAGAAACGCATCTCTTCCGGACGATGACGATTCATGTACCATTCGTCTTCCCGATAGACGTTAGTGACGATTTTCGGATCGTTACGCACCATCTCAAACAGGTCGGCAGCAATATCGCGATCGAGGTTATGGGCGAAGATTTGCTGGCCATCGCTATCGTGAACGCGGGCGCCGTTAGAGGTGATCATGTACGACCGGATGCCGAGATTATCGCGGATCTGGCCGACGTCGATGTAGTGACGGCCGGTGGCGAAAACGAAATTGATCCCACGGGCGGTGAGCAGCTTCAGCGTCTCTTTGGCATACGGGGTCAGGAAATGATCGGGGGAAAGCAGCGTGCCGTCTAAATCAGACGCAACAACCTGGTACATAAAAAAGTTAACCTCTAAGCAGGGCGACGAGCGTTATCGTCGGATTAAGTATGTCGATTGAAAAAATCGACGATGGCATTGAGCGCGACTGAGCGCATAGCGTCCTTTTCAAAAAGGATCTCATGATATGCCCCTTCAATGACGAGCGGTTTACCGCCCTCGCAGGGATGGCCGGCAGCGGCCCGTAATTCACAATAGCGGTCGTGCATCAGATTATCGACCACCCGCTCCTCTTCCGCCTGTAAAAGCAGCGTCGGGGCGGTATCTTTTTCCACATTCGCCAGCACTTCGTCGCCAGCCAGCATGCCCTCACGCACCCAGTGCCAGGTCGGGCCGCCGACCTGCAGCCGCGGCTCATCGGCATAGAAGCGCAGGTTGCGACGATAGCGTTGTCGACTGTGTGTCAGCACGTTAACGGCAAAAGGCAGCGCCCGCCAGCGCCCGGTGCCGATGGCATACTCTTCGCGAATGCGCTGATGGCCCTCAGCCCAGTCGAGAATATGGCGCACCATCCAGTCCGGCAGCCGAATAATAATTCCGAACATCGGCGCGCAGAGCGCAATCGCATCGCAATGCGCCTGGTAACGTTGCAGAAAAAGCGTGGCAATCGCTCCGCCCATAGAGTGAGCGAGGATAAACCGTTTTCGCCAGTGTCCGGGAACCACCTGCTGCTGCCAGAGCGCCGCCAGGTCATCAACATAGTCGCTGAAGTTAACGACGTGTCCGCGGTGGGTATCTGAGAGCAGGCGGCCCGAGCGTCCCTGCCCGCGATGGTCAATGATCATCACGTCAAAGCCGCTGTGAAAGAGATCGTAGGCCACTTCAGCATACTTCACGTAGCTTTCAATGCGCCCGGGGCAAATCAGCACCAAACGATCGTTATGTTGCGCGCAAAAGCGGACAAAGCGTACCGGTACATCGTCGACGCCTTTAAATTCAGCTTCTTCGCGCTGTCGCCAGAAATCCGTCAGCGGCCCCATACTAAAGGCCGCAAACGCGTTTTCTCGTGTTTCCCAGTCCTTTTTCTGCCCAAACATCGGGTTTACACCCCTGTTAACCGCTGAAAATCGTTTTTTTACCGTGTATCACACAATGCTGACACAATAGCGTATTGTGGCATAAAAACAGACAATCAGGGAGTTTCTCATGACCATTGAGTGGTGGTTCGCCTACCTGCTGACATCCATTATTCTCAGCCTGTCGCCGGGTTCCGGAGCGATTAATACCATGACCACCTCCATTAACCACGGTTATCGCGGCGCGGCGGCGTCGATTGCCGGTTTGCAGACTGGGCTGGCCATTCATATCGTGCTGGTTGGCGTTGGTCTCGGCACTCTCTTCTCCCGCTCGGTACTGGCCTTTGAGGTGCTGAAATGGGCCGGCGCCGCCTATCTTATCTGGCTCGGGATCCAGCAGTGGCGAGCGGCAGGAGCCATCGATCTGAATACGCTGGCAAAAGCGCAGACGCGCGGCAAACTTTTCCAGCGCGCGGTGTTCGTGAACCTCACCAATCCTAAAAGCATCGTTTTTCTGGCCGCCCTGTTTCCACAGTTTATTCTGCCCCACCAGCCGCAGGTGATGCAGTATCTCATTCTGGGCGTCACCACCATCGTCGTCGATATCATTGTGATGATTGGCTATGCGACCCTGGCGCAGCGCATTTCAGCCTGGATCAAAGGGCCAAAGCAGATGAAGGCGTTGAACAAAGTGTTTGGTTCGCTGTTTATGCTGGTCGGGGCGCTGCTCGCCTCCGCCCGTCACGCCTGAATCATGGAATCTCGCTCGCAAAGAGAGGTTTGCCGGGCAAAAAACGCGCACTCTCTGCACGAGCCGGCACGCAAAGCGGGTAATTAATTTTTTTGCCCGCTATCGGCGTTGAACCCACCGTGTCAGGATGCCGCCAGATACGTGATTCATGGATGAACGGCAATGGCGGAAACGGCGACTCCTCATGATGCGGTATTTAAAAGTTTTCTCTCGCGAGTAGAGACGGCGCGCGATTTTATCGAGCTCCACCTGCCTTCGTCGTTAATACAGATCTGCAAACTGGATACCCTGCGTCTGGAATCCGGCAGCTTTCTCGAAGACGATCTCAGGCCTTACTACAGCGATATCCTTTATTCGCTGGAAACCACCCGCGGTGCGGGCTATGTCCATGTTCTGATCGAGCACCAGAGCGCACCTGATAAGCTGATGGCCTTTCGCTTAATGCGCTATGCTGTCGCCACCATGCAACGGCACCTGGAGAGCGGCCATAAAACGCTGCCTCTGGTTATCCCTATTCTCTTTTATCAGGGACGACGCAGCCCCTATCCCTGGTCGATGCGCTGGCTGGATAATTTTGCCGATCCTGAGACCGCCCGCCAGCTCTATAGCGGGGCGTTTCCGCTGGTCGATATCACGGTGATCCCCGACGACGACATCATGCAGCACCGCAGCATGGCGGCCCTGACGCTGGTGCAAAAACATATTCGCCAACGCGATATGGCACAACTACTGGACAAGTTGACCCACCTCTTAATGTTGGAGCAGATGAGCGGACAACAAATCGCCGTGCTGATAAAATATATGGCTCAGGCGGGAGAAGCACAGGATATTCGGGCGCTATTTTATGGGCTGGCACAGCGTGTGCCGCAGCATGGAGGAATGCTAATGACTCTGGCAGAAACGTGGCTCGCAGAAGGCAGAGAGAAAGGCATCAAAGAAGGCATCAAAGAAGGAAAACTACAGGCCCTTTTACAGGTCGCCGCAGCGATGCTCAATCGCGGCATTGATGACGATGCGATCCTGGAAATGACCGGTTTGACCAGCGATGAGCTACAGCGTCTTCGTCACTAATATCAACCCCACCCGGAAACAACCGGGTGGGGACACAGCATGCCGGTTAACGCGAGATAATCAGGTGGATGCCAAAGCCCGCAAACAGCGTACCGGCGATACCATCGATCCACTTCGCCATCCGCTGATAGCCGCGGCGCATCCCCGGCAGGGCGAACAGGCTGGCAACCACCATAAACCAGGCCAGCGTCTCGACGATAATTAGCAGGAAAATACCCCAGCGCGCGCCGGCGCCGACGCTATCACCGACGAACAACGAGAACACCGAGCCGAAGTAGATGATTGCTTTCGGATTCGCCAGATTGGTCAGCAGTCCCTTCACGAAGCTGCGTCCACTGCGGGCCAGCTCCACCTGCGGCTCCGCCGCGGCCACCGCCTCTTTTTTCAGCGCGCCGCGCAGCATCTGGTAGCCCATCCAGCACAGATACAGGCCCCCACCGACCATAATGATGTTATGCAGCCACGCCATCTGCGCAAGGATCAGGTTCAGGCCGAGCAGGGCAACCCCCGCCCAGATCATTACGCCGCAGGTGATCCCCAGCACACCCATCATCGCCTCTCTGCGCGAGCGGCTGATGGCCGTTTGTGAGACAAAGAAAAAGTCCGGCCCCGGGCTCATCAGCGCAATGATATGCACCAGCGCCACGGTGAGGAAAAGCATCAGCATAGTTAACTCGCAGGAAAATAATGAAGAGGGTAACTATTCTGGCACTTTTTCAGCCAGCTGACTACTCATCGTCGCCATCAACATGCGCCCGGATCAGCGCCATAAACGGCTTCCCGAAACGCTCGAGCTTGCGCGTCCCCACGCCGTTGACGCTGAGCATTTCACCGGCGGTGAGTGGCGACTGTTCCGCCATCTCGATAAGCGTCGCGTCGTTGAAGACCACGTATGGCGGGATATTCTCTTCGTCGGCGATCGCTTTGCGCAATTTGCGCAGCTTGGCAAACAGTTTACGGTCGTAATTACCGCCGAAAGATTTCTGCATCGCCTTCGGCTTCAGCGCCACGATACGCGGCACAGCGAGCTGCAGCGGCACCTCGCCGCGCAGCACCGGTCGCGCGGCTTCGGTCAGCTGCAGCGCGGAGTGCTGGGCGATATTCTGCGTCACCAGCCCGAGGTGGATCAGTTGGCGGATCACGCTCACCCAGTGCTCGTGACTTTGCTCCCGGCCGATACCGTAAACCGGCAGCTTATCGTGGCCCATCTCACGGATACGCTGATTGTTGGCGCCGCGCAGAACCTCCACCACGTAACCCATCCCGAAGCGTTGATTCACCCGGTAAATCGTTGAAAGCGCCTTGCGGGCGTCCATTAAACCATCGTACTGCTTTGGCGGGTCAAGACAGATATCACAGTTGCCGCACGGCTCCTGGCGCCCTTCGCCAAAGTAGTTCAGCAGCACCAGACGACGACAGGTTTGCGCTTCGGCAAACGCCCCCATCGCATTCAGCTTATGCCGTTCGATATCCTGTAGCGGTCCGGCGGGCTTTTCTTCCAGACAGCGGCGCAGCCACGCCATATCCGCCGGATCGTAAAACAGCATCGCTTCTGCCGGCAGACCATCGCGTCCGGCGCGGCCGGTTTCCTGATAGTAAGATTCAATATTACGTGGAATATCAAAATGCACGACAAAGCGGACGTTCGGCTTGTTAATGCCCATACCGAAGGCCACCGTCGCCACCACGATCTGCAGGTCGTCGCGCTGGAATTTCTCCTGCACGTCGGCGCGCACATCGTTTTCCAGACCGGCATGGTAGGCCGCCGCGCTGATGCCGCGGCTTTGCAGCCTGGCGGCGGTATCTTCCACTTTCGAACGGCTGTTGCAGTAGATTATGCCCGATTTGCCGCGCTGATCCTGAACGTAGCGCATCAACTGGTCGAGCGGTTTGAATTTCTCCATCAGCATATAGCGGATGTTCGGCCGGTCGAAGCTGCTGACCTGAATCAGCGGATCGTTCAACCCCAGCAGGCGGACGATATCGCGGCGGGTGGTGTCATCGGCGGTGGCGGTCAACGCCATAAACGGGATCTGCGGCATCCGCTGGCGCAGCTGGCCCAGCGCGGCATATTCCGGGCGGAAGTCATGGCCCCACTGGGAGATACAGTGCGCTTCGTCTACCGCCAGCATCGCCAGGTTCCAGTTCGCCAGATGCTCAAGGAAGTTGTCGAGCATTAGCCGTTCCGGCGCGATATACAGCAGACGAACCTGCCCGCTGCGGCAGCCGGCCATCACCTCTTGCTGCTGCTCGCGGCTCTGGGTCGAGTTCAGACAAGCCGCCGCCACGCCGTTGGCCAGCAGTTGATCGACCTGGTCCTTCATCAGCGAGATCAGCGGC
Source organism: Klebsiella sp. 10982 (assembly GCF_048589245.1). NCBI lineage: Bacteria > Pseudomonadati > Pseudomonadota > Gammaproteobacteria > Enterobacterales > Enterobacteriaceae > Klebsiella > Klebsiella sp. 10982. The sequence goes on along the minus strand of NZ_JBMAXV010000021.1, from coordinate 61,417 downwards.
GAGACCACCACCGTCAGGCCGCCCATGACCAGCGCTGGCACCTGATAGCACAGCGACTTGCCGCCACCGGTCGGCATGACCACCAGGCAGTCCCGGCCCTCAAGCACCGTCTCGATAATCGTTTCCTGGCCAGGACGGAACTGCTGGTAGCCGAAGGTCTCTTGTAAAACCTGCTTAGCCAGCGATTCCTGATTTAATACTTCCGCCTGTGCCACGTTGACCCCATTTGCCTGAAAAGAAAACAGGCGCTATTTTCAGCGCCTGCGAGCCAGAGTGCAACGATTAAAACAGATCGTTGAGCATTAGCCCGACGCCGACGCGCGTTTGATTAAAGTTGTAGTCGATAAGCGACTCACCATAGCCGCTGTAGATCTGCGTATAGGCGCGAACATGTTTGGTGATGGGATAGCTCACCCCGAGCTCCGCCCCACCGTAGCCGGTGTTCCAGTTATATTGTCCCTGCGCGCTGAGGATCGCCTCCCCCAGCTGATAGCCTACCTTCAGTCGGTAATAGCCCATGTATTTAGTAATGTCCGGGTTATCATCGGTGTTGCCCACCACGTACCAGGGCTTCACTTCCACCAGCCAGTTGCCATTTTGCGCCATCAGGCGGGCATAAAGCCGATTCCAGCTGCGCGAGGTGGGATCGGAACGACCATTCGAGTCGTGGTTATATCCCATCTCAATGTCGCGCAGCGTCCAGCCGGCAAACTGATAGTCGGTCGCAAAACCAAGAAACAGCTGGGGTTCGTAGTTGGTTTCGCGAAACGGCGCCGACTCTTTGCTGTTGGAGAGCTGCCACCAGGATTTCTGGGTGTACGACGCGCCAAGCAGCGAATTATCGCCCAGGATGCCGCGCCACAGCGGGAACGCCAGGCTCAGCTGGAACTTCACTTCATCTTTACGGGCGTTTTCGGCCCAGTCATAGCTGCGGATCGCCTCTTTATTGAGGTCGCTGGTCCATGTGTAGAGCAGGTAGTTGCTCTCATAAGGGTAGAGCAGGAAAGGATTATCATGGTCCTGTAGCAGGTTGGCGATAATGCTGCCGCGCACTGCAGGTTTGTCGTGAACCGACGCGTCCTGCGCCATAACACCAGCCGGTAGCGCACACAGCGCCACCAGGCAGGCCAAAGAGATACGCATGCTGGTCTCCTGATAAATAGTTTTTATTTTTGTTTAACCTGAAGCCATTCTACCTGTTTATTAATCACCTGCCCCCTAATCCGTTCCGAAAGTGGAAATCAATATTTTAGAAGCATAAAATCAACATTTTGTTAACGAATGGAACCGGTGTTATGTCTGAACTTACTGCTGAAGCAGCCCTGAAACTGGTGGGGGAGATTTTCGTCTATCACATGCCGTTTAACCGCGCCCTCGGTCTCGAACTGGAACGCTATGAAAAGGCGTTTGCCCAGCTCAGCTTTAATAATCAGCCGATGATGGTCGGTAACTGGGCGCAGAGTATTCTGCATGGCGGGGTGATCGCCTCCGCGCTGGACGTCGCCGCTGGCCTGGTCTGCGTCGGCAGCACCCTTACCCGCCATGACACCATCAACGAAGAAGAGCTGCGCCAGCGGCTTTCCCGCATGGGAACCATCGACCTGCGCGTGGACTACCTGCGTCCGGGCCGCGGCGAACGTTTTACCGCCACCAGCACCCTGCTGCGCGCCGGCAATAAAGTGGCGGTTGCCCGCGTGGAACTGCATAACGAAGCGCAGGTCTATATTGCCAGCGCAACGGCCACCTATATGGTGGGTTGATTGGCCAAAATCGAGTAACATCACTCTCTTTGGCAATGGATTTTACCGATGGATGCGAAACAGACGCGGTTGGGGATCATTCTGGCCCTCGCCGCCTACTTTATCTGGGGTATCGCGCCGGCGTACTTCAAACTTATCTACTATGTTCCCGCCGATGAAATTCTGACGCATCGCGTGATCTGGTCTTTCTTCTTCATGGTGGCGCTCATCAGCGTCAGCCGCCAGTGGCCGCAGGTGAAAAAGCTGCTGAAGACGCCGCGCAAGATCTTCCTGCTGGCGCTCTCGGCGGTGCTGGTGGGCGGCAACTGGCTGCTCTTCATCTGGGCGGTGAATAACCACCATATGCTGGAAGCCAGCCTCGGCTACTTTATCAACCCGCTGGTGAATATTCTGTTGGGGATGATTTTCCTCGGCGAACGCTTCCGTCGCCTGCAGTGGCTGGCGGTGCTTCTTGCCTTTTGCGGCGTGCTGGTCCAGCTGTGGACTTTTGGTTCGCTGCCGATAATCGGCCTTGGGCTGGCCTTCAGTTTTGCCTTTTACGGCCTGGTGCGGAAGAAAATCGCTGTCGATGCGCAGACCGGCATGCTGGTGGAAACGCTGTGGCTACTGCCGGTGGCGGCAATCTGGCTGTTCGGCATCACCGATAGCCCAACCAGCCATATGGGAGACAACCCCTGGTCGCTCAATCTGCTGCTGATGGCGGCGGGCGTGGTGACCACCATCCCTCTGCTGTGCTTCACCGGGGCGGCAACGCGGCTGCGGCTCTCCACGCTGGGCTTTTTCCAGTACATCGGCCCGACGCTGATGTTCCTGCTGGCGGTGACGTTCTACGGCGAAGTGCCGGGCAAGGATAAAATGGTCACCTTCGGCTTTATCTGGGTCGCGCTGGCGGTATTTATCGTCGATGCGCTGTATACCCAGCGCCGGCTGCGCAGAGGCTAAGCCGGCCTCTGACAATAAAAAAGGGAGCCGACGCTCCCTTTTTTTACAGCCAGTTTTTACGCTTAAAGTAGAGATACGGCGCCAGGCCGGCCAGCATCATAAAGACGATCGCCCCCGGGTAGCCGAAGCTCCAGTGCAGCTCCGGCATAAATTCAAAGTTCATTCCGTAGCTGGAGGCCACCAGAGTTGGCGGCAGGAATACCACCGAGACCACCGAGAAGATCTTGATGATGCGGTTCTGTTCGATGTTGATAAAGCCCATCGCCGCCTGCATCAGGAAGTTCACCTTCTGGAACAGCGATTCGTTATGCGGCAGCAGGGATTCGATATCGCGCAGGATCTCCCGCGCCTGTTCCAGCTGGCCCGCCGGCAGGCGCGCCTTGCGTACGAGAAAGTTCAGCGCGCGCTGGGTATCCATCAGACAGAGGCGCACCTTCCAGCCGATATCTTCCAGTTCTGCCAGCGTCGACAGCGCTTCATCGTACTCGTCGCCCTGATGGCCTTCCATAATCACGCGGCTCAGCTTTTCCAGGTCGCTGTAGATGTTTTCAATTTCATCCGCCAGCTGCTCGATTTTGGTCTCGAACAGGTCGAGCAGCAGTTCGTAGGCGTTACCGTCGACCAGCGTCTGGTTACGCACGCGCATACGGTAGAGGCGAAAAGCGGGCAGTTCGCGCTCGCGCAGCGTGAACAGGCGGCCTTCGCGGATGGTAAACGCCACGGTAGAGTTGCCAGCGTGATCTTCGGCATCTTCAAAAAAGAAGAAGGAGTGGATGTGTAACCCATCTTCATCTTCAAAGAAACGCGCGGAGGCTTCGATATCTTCCAGTTCCGGGCGCGTCGCCAGGTTCTGACCCAGTTCCGTCTGCACGCGGCTTCGCTCATCGTCGTCAGGCTCGACCAGATCGACCCACACCGAGCTGGCGAGGTGCTTGATCTCATCGGCTTCCAGGCGCGTTAAACGATTGTTTTCCAGTTGAAATGCGCTCAGCATGACCGGGACTCCCAATGCAAAAAAATTATCGGACAGTTCGGTGGGCACACAGAAACAAATTGGGTTTCAGACCATTAAGCCTGACTCAGCGCGACGGGAATGGGGCAGGTCGCTGACAACCGCTAAGGCTATCAGCATAAGAGGATAGCCTTAGGAGTTGTTCCTGAATGACAGGAAGTTGAGCCAGCATCTACTGGGTGTGTCCAAGGCGAATGTCCTCTTAGCGTAATCGTGCGCGCATGTTACGCCAGCGCAAAATCGGCGTCAACACGCAACGGAACGCGAAAGCGCAAATCAGGCGCCTTAACGTATAAAGGTAGCAGATTATTACAAAATAATGATATTTTTCTTAATGTTACACTTCCTCAAGCCGTGCGTAAGCCGCCACCAGCCATTTGATTCCCTGGCCCTGAAAAGCCACCTGCAGCCGGCTGTGCTCGCCGCTGCCTTCGAGGTTGACAATAGTGCCTTCGCCAAACTTCGGATGACGCACCCGCTGACCTAACTTGTAGCCGGTATCGCTCTCGGCGATCGGCGCCCCCAGCCGCTGATGGTTTACCGGGCGGCTCACCGTAGCCCGCAGACGCACTTCTTCTACACACTCCTGCGGCAACTCCCCGATAAAGCGCGACGGGCGGTGATAAACCTCTTTCCCGTACAGACGGCGGGTTTCGGCGTAAGTCAGCGTCAGCTTCTGCATGGCGCGCGTTACGCCAACGTAGGCCAGGCGACGCTCTTCTTCGAGGCGGCCGCCCTCATCAAGCGCCATCTGGCTCGGGAACATCCCCTCTTCGACGCCGACGATAAACACCTGCGGGAACTCCAGCCCTTTCGCCGAGTGCAGGGTCATCAGCTGAACCGCGTCCTGCCAGGTGTCCGCCTGCCCCTCGCCCGCTTCCAGCGCGGCGTGAGAGAGGAACGCCTGCAGCGGCATCAGGTCTTCATCTTCTTCGTTGTAGCTGAACTGGCGCGTCGCCGTCACCAGTTCCTCTAAGTTTTCAATACGGGTCTGGCCCTTCTCGCCTTTCTCCTGCTCGTACATCGCGCGCAGGCCGGAGTCTTTAATCACCCGATCGGTCTGGACGTGCAGCGGCATATCGGCGGTTTCCTGCGCCAGCGCGTCAATCAGCTCCATAAAGCGCTGCAGGGCGCTGGCGGCGCGACCGGCCAGCACTTTCTCTTTCAGCAGCTCGCGACAGGCCTGCCACAGCGTCAGCTGACGATCGCGCGAGGTCTGGCGTACCACGTCCAGCGTACGATCGCCGATGCCGCGAGTCGGCGTATTGACCACCCGCTCAAACGCTGCATCGTCGTTACGGTTGGCAATCAGGCGCAGGTAAGAGAGCGCATCTTTGATTTCCTGACGTTCGAAGAAGCGCATACCGCCGTAGATACGGTACGGCATGCTGGCCTGCAGGAGCGCCTCTTCCAGCACGCGCGACTGGGCGTTACTGCGATAGAGGATAGCGCACTGCTCCAGCGCGCCACCGTTCTCCTGCCAGGTTTTAATTCGGTTCACCACGAAGCGTGCTTCGTCGAGATCGTTGAAGGCGCAGTACAGCGAGATCGGCTCGCCGTCGGCGCCGTCGGTCCACAGTTTTTTGCCCAGGCGCCCGTTGTTGTTTTCAATCAGGGCGTTGGCGGCGCTGAGAATATTGCTGGTTGAACGATAGTTCTGCTCCAGACGAATAGTTTCCGCGCCCGGGAAGTCATTGAGGAAGCGCTGAATGTTTTCAACCTGGGCGCCGCGCCAGCCGTAAATCGACTGGTCATCATCGCCGACGATCATCACCTTGCCGGTATCGCCCGCCAGCAGGCGGATCCAGGCGTACTGGATGTTGTTGGTGTCCTGGAATTCGTCAACAAGGATATTGGTGAAACGCTCGCGGTAGTGCTGCAGGATATGCGGTTTGTTCAGCCACAGCTCATGGGCGCGCAGCAGCAGCTCGGCGAAGTCCACCAGCCCGGCGCGATCGCAGGCTTCCTGATAGGCCTGATAGACCTTCTGCCAGGTCTGTTCGACCGGGTTGCCGTAGCTCTGAATATGGTGCGGGCGCAGCCCTTCATCTTTTTGGCTGTTGATGTACCACATCGCCTGACGCGGCGGCCATTGCTTCTCATCCAGGTTCATCGCCTTAATCAGGCGCTTCAGCAGGCGTAGCTGGTCTTCGCTATCGAGGATTTGGAAATCTTGCGGCAGGTTGGCATCCAGATGATGGGCGCGTAGCAGGCGATGGGCCAGGCCGTGGAAGGTGCCGACCCACATGCCGCCCTGGGTGGTGCCCATCAGCTGACCAATACGATGGCGCATCTCCGCCGCCGCTTTGTTGGTAAAAGTCACCGCCATAATGGAATACGGCGAGCAGTTCTCCACGCTCAGCAGCCAGGCGATACGGTGCACCAGAACGCGCGTCTTACCACTGCCCGCCCCTGCCAGAACCAGCATGTTGGTGCGCGAGGCCGCAACGGCTTCACGCTGTTTGTCATTAAGGCTGTCGAGCAGGTAAGAAACGTCCATTGGCACCGCCGGAAGAGAAGGGGTTCCACGAACCCCTGTTAATATATACAGAGTGACTGGTGATTATATCAGCGAGGTCAGAGATGCCAACCGTGAAATTTCAATATGCGGCAGCAGGCGGCTGTCCGCGGTGTGCATCAGGTCCGCGCCTTGCGGTTTGATCCAGCAGGCCTGCATCCCGCAGCGTAGCGAACCGGCAACGTCGGTCGTCAGGTCATCGCCGACATGCAGAATCTGCCCGAGCGGTAAATCCAGACGCTCCGCCGCCAGGTGGTACATATCGGCAAACGGCTTGGAACGACCATCCGGACCGGCGCGCAGCACGAAGCGGAAATAGTCGCTCAGGCCGAACAGTTCCGGGCGGGCGTTGCCATTGGTAATCGCCACCAGCGGCCACTTCTCCGCCAGCTTCGCCAGCGTATCGTGGGTCTCCTGCGGGACATCGACCCGGCTGCGCCAGTGGGCGAAATTTTCCATCGCCGCATCGGCGCCGGCTTTCGCCTCGGCGGCGGAAAGTCCAGCGTTACGCATGCCGAGCTCCAGCGCACGATGGCGCCAGACGGTCACGTCGTGGTAGATCTCCGGCTCAGATGCCAGCAGCGTCTGACGCAGCTGGTTAAGCTCATGGGCATCGAACTGGCTGAGCGACGGATGGTAATTGCGCACAAAGGCCAGCGACTCGTGCATCGTCCGGTCAATCACCGGGCGGTTATCATATAGGGTGTCGTCCAGGTCGAACGTCAGTGCGGAAATCTGGCCCAGAGGTCGGTAAAAACGCATTATTTCCCCCGTTTAGCGCGCGGATGCGCGGCATCGTACACCGAGGCAAGGTGTTGAAAGTCAAGATGGGTATAGATTTGAGTGGTGGAGAGGTTAGCATGGCCCAACAGCTCCTGCACGCCGCGCAGATCGCCGCTCGACTCCAGCATATGGGTAGCAAAGGAGTGGCGCAGCTTGTGCGGGTGCACATGGCTGTTCAGCCCCTGCTTAATCCCCCACTCGGCAAATCGCTTCTGCACGTTGCGCGCCGAAATGCGTTTACCCAGCTTCGACAAAAACAGCGCGTCGTCGTCAGTGCCGAACAGGCCGCGCAAATCCAGCCAGTGCTCAATCCACGCCACCGCGTTACGACCGATCGGCAAACGGCGTTCTTTGCTGCCTTTGCCCATCACCCAAACCTCACCGCTTTCGAGGTCGAGGTGCTTAATATCAAGGTTGACCAGCTCAGACAGACGCAATCCCGCGCCGTACATCACTTCCAGCATCGCCCGGTCGCGCACCGCGAGCGGATCGTTGAGGTCGATATCCAGCAGCCGATTTACATCATCGACATCGATATTTTTCGGCAAGTGGCGGGGAATTTTCGGCGCCGCAATTCCCTTCGCCGGGTTAGCGGCCAGCTCGCCCTGACTGACCAGCCAGTCGAAGAAACTGCGCAGCGCCGACAGGCGAAGCGCCAGGCTCGCCGGGCCTAACCCCGCGCGGCGACTACGCACCGCGAAGCTTCGCACCTGAGCGGCATCGCACTGCGACCAGCTTTTCAGGCCCGCCTCATCCGCCAGGGCGATCAGCGCGTCCAGCTGCCGCTGGTAATTCAGTAATGTGATCGGGCTGAGCTGGCGTTCAACGCCAAGGTGACGCAAAAAGCGAGCGACGGCGGAGAAGAGAGGCGAATCGGTCATGCGCGTTCAATCCAGCGCTCCAGCAGGCCAGGCAGCATCTGCGCAATCTCCTGCAGCAGCTGGGTCCCCTGCCCTGGCTGATAATGCTGCGCATCGCGGCTGCTAAAGAGCATCACGCCGGGGGCATTATCGCCGCCCAGCAGCGACATCGCCACGGATCCAATGGCTTTCGCCTCCGGCAGCACCACCAGCAGCTCCGGACCGTTCAGCGGCCCAAGGTAGTGGCGCACCTGGCCCAGACGTTGAATACGGATCGGCTCAAACGCCTGCCGGCTTAACGCCAGGTGGGTAAACTTCGAGGGCGCGCCGAGGCGCCAGCTGTCAGGGAACAGGCGCACCGTGGCGCCTGCCAACCCCAGCTCGCGTGCCCAGCGGTGCAGGCGGTTGAGCATATCGTCGAGGCTCTCCGCGGCCGCCAGCCGCGTTTGCAGCTGCAGCAGACGCTGAAACAGGCTTTCATTGGCGACCGCCTGCTCCATTAGCAGCGACATGTTCTCTTCCAGCACATGAATGTGGTTACGCGCCCGTATCATGTGCCACTCCACCAGCGAAATCGTACCGCGTACCGGATGCGGGACGCGGAGATGTTCGACCTGGGCGGCATTACGAATAAAAAATTCAGGATGTTGCAACAGATAGTCCACCACCGCGCGATCGTTCAACGCGCTGGCGACCTCCTGCTGTTCTTCCCCGATTGGTTTCATAAATGAATAAATCCATCATAGACATGGGCCGCCGGGCCGGTCATAAACAGCGGCTGGCCCGGGCCTTTCCAGGCGATATCAAGACGACCGCCGGGTAATTCCACGCGTACTGTTTCCGCCAGCAGCCCCTGCTGGATCCCCACCGCCACCGCGGCGCAGGCGCCGCTGCCGCAGGCCTGGGTTTCCCCCGCACCGCGTTCGTAGACGCGCAAACGGATATGGGACCGGCCGACCACCTGCATAAAGCCGATATTGGCGCGCTCCGGAAAACGCTCATGGCTTTCCATCACCGGGCCGAGGGTTTCCACCGCTGCCGTCTCCACATCATCCACCTGGATGACGCAGTGCGGGTTGCCCATGGACACCACGCCGCACAATACTGTCTGCTCGGCGGCACGCATGATATAGGTCTTTTCCGCTTTGTTGGCGCGGAACGGCACCTGGGACGGCTCGAAGTTGGGCTCGCCCATGTTCACCCGCACCAGATCGTCTTCCGTTACGCTTAATACCATACGCCCGTTGGCCGTACTCACGCGGATATCACGTTTATTGGTCAGGCCTTTCAGCCGGACAAAGCGGGCAAAACAGCGCGCGCCGTTGCCGCACTGCGACACTTCGCTACCGTCGGCGTTAAAGATCCGGTAATGGAAATCCAGATCGGGATCGTAGGGCGGCTCGACGACCAACAGCTGATCGAACCCGACGCCAAGGTGGCGATCCGCCAGACGGCGAATCAGCTCCGGCGAGAAAAAAACATTCTGCGTTACCGCGTCAACGACCATAAAATCGTTGCCAAGGCCATGCATTTTAGAGAACTGCATCATCTACTCCAGTTGCGCGGAACAGAACGTTATCGTTAGTAATTGACCTGGCTCGGACCGCCGGTATCGCCACGATCGTTACGATCCGGCGTTGAGCTCTGAATGCCTGGGTTAACCGGTTTAGTCGGCGGCGGCGCGGTTTTGTCCGCCGGCGGGAAATAAAGAGGCCCTTTCAGACCACAGCCAGTCAGGCTGAAGATCGCAAACAAAACGGCAAGCGTAGGAAAAACGTTTTTCATTGATAGTTGCCCGTGATTCATTCTTTCTGCTTTCTATCATCGCAGGAGAAGATGTAAAAGCAAGCGTTTAGCATCCGACTGCGCGCGCTTTTGTTTCGCGCTATACTGCGACCCATCTTCAAAAATCAAAAAAGCAGAATAAAATTATGAACGACAGTGAATTCCATCGCCTGGCCGATAGCCTGTGGATGACCATCGAAGAACGTCTGGACGACTGGGACGGCGACAGTGACATCGACTGCGAAATCAACGGCGGCGTGCTGACCATCAGCTTTGAAAACGGCAGCAAAATCATTATTAACCGTCAGGAGCCGCTGCACCAGGTGTGGCTGGCCACCAAACAGGGCGGCTACCATTTCGATCTCAAAGGCGACGAGTGGATCTGCGATCGCAGCGGCGAGACCTTCTGGGATCTGCTGGAGCAGGCGGCGAGCCAGCAGGCCGGTGAGACGGTGAAATTCCGTTAATGACGTGTTTCCCGGATAGCGGCGCATCGCGCTTTATCCGGGCTACCCAACGACATAGAACCGTAGCCCTGCTAAGCGCAGCGCCAGCAGGGAATATCTCCGGATAGCGGCTCACGCCTTATCCGGGCCAAATCTACGAGTAGCGCTGCTGCAGCACCGGCGAGGCGGTAACGTCCTGGCTGGTAGGTATCGCGGCGGCAATCGCCTGGGTACGGAAGGGGATCACCTGCGTACGCCCGTCTACCTCGACAATCTGATAGAACTGCGGCAGGTTGAAGTTAATAAAGCTGGAACCGTAGGTGAAACGATCGTGCGATGACGAATAGAAGCGGCTGACGTCGCGCACCAGCTCCTCTTTACTGCCCTCGCAGTGATGATAGACCTCAGCGCGGTTGCTCTCATCAAGAATATAGATGTTAAAGCCGCTGTCGTTGTTATCCGCGTCTTCAAAGAAGAACTGAATAATCCCTTCGCTGGCAAAGCCATCCACCACCGCCGGCAGCTTAACGTGATTGGTTTCCACCTGCACCGACAGCCCGTGCAGCTTGTTGTGCGAGATAGCGCCGTAGAACTCAATGGCGTTTTCCAGCTTCTGCACCGAAACGTTAAGACGCTCAAAGAACAGCCCCCAGGTCTGGCCGGAGACGCGCAGCGCTTTAAAGCGCCCGGTATCCTGGCGGGTACTGGAGAGACGCAGTTCGATGCACTCGGAGATCATCTGCTGCACGCGGGTGCGGATCAGGCCGCGCAGGTGCTGGCTATAGCAGAACACCTCCACGCTGTCCGGCGGCGCAGCGTCCTGATGCATTTTGCCGAGGATCGTCTTCAGCGCTTCGATCATCGCCTGCTCGCCATTAAAGTGCAGCGTACGCACTTCATTCCACGAGTTGCGATACAGCAGGTCGACGCTGCCGATCAGGCATTTTTGCTCTTCACCGAAGCTAAAGACATCCAGCTTACGGAAATCGAAGTGCACAACCTGATTGCGGAAGGCTGCAGTCGGGTCATATTCGAGGTTGACGATAATCGCCAGGTGGCGGATTTCGCACGGGCTGTACAGTGCTTTTGGCGTCGGCGCCGGCAGGCGCAGCGGGAAGTGGTGCGACACGTCAGCCACCATCTCCTGCAGTTTCGCCAGATCGACGATGCCGTTGCCCTTAATAAACAGGCGGGTGCGTGAGGTCAGCAGGCCGTTAAACCAGGCCCAGGCCACCAGCTTATTAAGATAACGGTTATATTCCAGCGGCTGATGGCTGATGATCGATTCCATATCCGGCGCGCGGTTATACAGATACCAACCCGTACGGTTGGCGCGGCCCGGCGGCACGTGGATAAAGGTCAGATTCGGCTCCGACAGATCCGGCGAAATTTGCGGGTTCACCAGCGTCACTTTGCCCGGCAGCGCTTCAAAGGCCGCATACAGCTTACGCGTCAGCACGCCGATATCCTGCGGGCTGGCGGAGACGCTGAGGTTATTGCGCCGTGCGAAACGGATCAGATTACGGTAGCTCTGCATCATCGCATCGAGCAGTTCGTTGTGCGCTTTGCGCACTTCATCGATTTTCCAGTTGGCGCGGTTGTCGAGCATCATCAGACGCTTTTCATCCCAGCCCCACGCCTTAACCAGCTGGCTGACAACTTCGCGACGCCAGCCGACGCAGGCGCGTTCGCGACTGAGTTTTTCACACACTTTCAGATAGAAGCAGCGGCGTACCAGATCGAGGCGGGTTTCATCTTCGATGGCCTGCAGGTAGGTGGTGACGCGCTCCAGCATCATGCAGTACGGATCGAGGCCGAATGAGACAATCTCGCCGTCGTGCAGACGTTGTTTAATATCTTTCGCCAGTAGGCGGTTGTTGGGGTATTCCCAGGAGTAGGCTTCCAGCAGCAGCGTTTTCAGCACCGCTTTATAGGGGGAGTCGATACTCTTATACAGTTGCCACAGGCTGGCGCCAAAGTACTCTTCCGCCGACAGCGAACTGAGGCCGCCGAGATCGAGCCATTCGTTAGGCGTCAGCACGCCCTGGGCATACAGCCCCATAACGTAATCGTCGTAATGCTCTTCTTCGTCGCACGGCACCATATTCCACAGAATACGTTTCCCGGCGAGACGCACGGCGGTGCGGTAGAATTCATCGAGCAATAAAATATGCTGGGTCGAACCGCAGTCTTCGCCGCCAAGGCTGCCGCTTTCGTTATGACGGAAGCGGTTTTCGTCGATCAGGAAGAAACTGACTTCGACGCCAAGCGAGGCCGCCCAGCTCTCAAGCAGGCTACATTTACGCTGCAGCAACTGGCGCTCTTCGCTATCGAGCCAGGCCTGGTGACATACCCAGATATCAAGATCGGAAGAACAGCTCTGGCCAACCGAGGAGGTACTGCCCATCGAGTAGACGCCGGTGATCGGCAGCTCGCCTTTCGGCGGCTCCTGGGTTTGCATACCGCGATGCAGCTCCAGTTCTTCAAGATAGTGGCGTTGGGTTTCATCAGGCGTGTAGAGGCAAATGCCGCGGGGAACGTTACCGTCAAGGTAACCCGGCATCAGCGGGTGATGATAATGTAATAACGTTGGCAGTAGACTGTAAACCTGCTGGAAAGCGGGTCCCATGGCAGCAAGGGCGCGATCCACGCGCAATTGGTTGATGGCATCCAGTCTCTGTTTCAGTGTCTCAATATAGAGGTACAAGACATATCGCCTGATGTTCAAAAACCCGAGGTACAATAGTACGGAGGATTTCAGTATTTCAACAAAAACCGTCACCATTCGTCGTCGGTGTGGTTGTGATGAGCAGCGGACTGACAAATGGTTTAAAACGTGATCAATTTAACACCTTGCTCATTGACCGTAAAGAAAGATGCGCTACATACAAGTGTAGCACCGTTTATTACCTGTAAATTCCTCACTACGCCTCCGGCAACCACCACGCGCATGAAAGGTTAAAAAAAGAGTGAGCCGGGGCCATCTCCCACATAAACCGTGAAAACTAACATCCGTAAGACAACAATGTTAGGATGGATAGTGGTCGATAATGACGGTAACAAGCATGTTAGACAAAGTTTTGAAAATTGCCACACGGCAAAGCCCGCTTGCGCTATGGCAGGCGCAGTATGTTAAAGCGCGCCTCGAACAAGCGCATCCCGGACTGAAGGTCGAGCTGGTGCCGATGGTCACGCGCGGGGATGTCATCCTTGATACCCCCCTGGCAAAAGTGGGGGGCAAGGGCTTGTTTGTAAAAGAGTTAGAGCTCGCCATGCTCGAAGGGCGCGCGGATATCGCTGTCCATTCGATGAAAGATGTGCCGGTGGAATTCCCGGAGGGCCTGGGGCTGGTGACCATCTGCGAGCGCGACGATCCGCGCGACGCGTTTGTCTCCAATCACTATGCTTCAATTGATGAACTCCCGGCCGGCAGCATCGTTGGCACGTCAAGTTTACGCCGCCAGTGCCAGCTCGCCGCTACTCGTCCGGATCTGGTGATCCGCTCTCTGCGCGGTAACGTTGGTACCCGGCTGAGTAAGCTGGATAACGGCGAGTATGACGCCATTATCCTCGCCGCCGCCGGGTTGAAGCGCCTGAAACTGGAAGCGCGTATTCGCCAGCCGCTGTCGCCGGAGCAATCCCTGCCAGCTGTCGGCCAGGGCGCGGTCGGCATCGAATGCCGTCTCGACGATGAATGGACCCAGGCGCTGTTAGCCCCTCTCAACCATGCGGAAACCGCGGTACGTGTGCGCGCCGAACGGGCGATGAATACCCGCCTCGAAGGCGGTTGCCAGGTGCCAATTGGCAGCTATGCGGAACTCATCAATGGCGAACTGTGGCTGCGGGCGCTGGTTGGCGCCCCGGATGGTACACAGCTGGTACGCGGCGAACGCCGCGGGCGGCCGGAAGAGGCAGAGGCGCTCGGCGTCTCCCTGGCGGAAGAGCTACTGGATAACGGCGCCCGCGACATTCTCGCGGCGGTTTATGATGGAGAAGCCCCACGATGAGCATCCTGGTCACCCGTCCGCTACCGCAAGGTGAAGAGTTAGTCAGCCGCCTGCGCGCGCTGGGACGCGTGGCCTGGAGCTTTCCGCTAATAGAATTTACGCCCGGGCGGGAGCTCCCCGCACTGGGCGGCCATCTTACCCATCTGGGGTCCGACGATCTGCTGTTTGCGCTATCCCAGCATGCGGTGGAATTCGCCCATGCCCGTCTGCAGCAGCAGGGCCTGCCCTGGCCCACTTCTCCGCGCTATTTTGCCATTGGCCGCACGACGGCGCTGGCCCTGCACACGGTCAGCGGGCAGCATATCCGTTATCCGTTAGATCGGGAAATTAGCGAAGTCTTGCTACAATTACCTGAATTACAAAACATTGCCGGAAAAAATGCGCTGATCTTACGTGGCAATGGTGGGCGGGAACTCTTAGGCGCGACGCTGACCGAGCGCGGCGCCAGGGTCACATTTTGTGAATGTTATCAACGTAGTGCAAAACATTACGATGGCGCAGAAGAAGCGATGCGCTGGCAGTCTCGCGGGGTCACCACGCTGGTGGTCACCAGCGGCGAGATGCTGCAGCAGCTGTGGTCGTTAATACCGCAATGGTATCGCGAACAGTGGCTCCTGCACTGCCGCGTTGTCGTTGTCAGCGAACGTCTGGCCCTTCAGGCCCGGGAACTGGGCTGGCAGGCGATTCAGGTTGCCGATAGCGCCGACAACGATGCGCTGCTACGCGCATTACAATAACTCTCAACATTGGAAGCCATAATGACGGAACAACAAAATCAATCCGCCGTGGTTGAAGAGACCAGGGAGGCCGTGGATACCACACCACAGCCAGAGAACACTGAGAAGAATAAGGCAGGCAATAAAACCAGCCTGGCGCTCAGCGCGATCGCTATCGCCATTGCGATAGCCGCCGGTATCGGCCTGTATGGCCTGAACAAACAGCAGGCCACGCGGCAAAACGAAACCACTTCGGAATTATCAAGCCAGGTCGCGGCGCTGCAAAAAGCGCAGGAGAGCCAAAAGAGCGAACTGGAAGGCATTATCAAGCAGCAGGCCGACCAGCTGAACGAAGCCAAACACCAGCAGGAAACCCTGACCAAACAGCTTGATGAGTTGCAGCAGAAAGTCGCCGTGATTTCGGGCAGCGATGCCAAAACCTGGCTGCTGGCCCAGGCCGATTTCCTCGTCAAGCTGGCGGGACGTAAGCTGTGGAGCGATCAGGATGTCACCACCGCCGCCGCGCTGCTGAAGAGCGCCGATGCCAGCCTCGCCGACATGAATGACCCTAGCCTGATTGGCGCCCGCCGGGCGATCACCGACGACATCGCCACCCTTTCCGCGGTAAGCCAGGTGGACTACGACGGCATTATCCTCAAGGTGAATCAGCTGGCCAACCAAATCGACAACCTGCGGCTGGCCGATAATAACGATGACGATTCGCCGATGGACTCTGATAGCGATGAGCTCTCCAGCTCTATCAGCGAATGGCGCGTCAATCTGCAGAAAAGCTGGCAGAACTTTATGGACAGCTTTATCACCGTGCGCCGCCGCGATGAAACGGCGGTCCCGCTGCTGGCGCCGAATCAGGATATCTATCTGCGGGAAAATATTCGCTCTCGCCTGCTGGTCGCCGCGCAGGCAGTGCCGCGCCATCAGGAAGAGACCTGGAAACAGTCGCTGGATAACGTCTCGACCTGGGTACGCGCCTATTACGATACCGATGATGCCACCACCAAAGCCTTCCTCGACGAGGTGGATAAGCTCAGTCAGCAAAGCATTACCATGACGGTACCGGAGACGTTGCAGAGCCAGGCGTTGCTGGAAAAACTGATGCAGACCCGGGTGCGTAACCTGATGGCACAGCCCGCCGTTACCGCGGGCAGCGCCCCCTCGCCGGCACCGTCTGCACCTGCGCCTGCTGCGCCACAAGGAGAGTAACGCATGCTGAAAATTCTCTTACTCTTCGCACTGTTGATCGCCGGGATTGTACTCGGCCCGATGATCGCCGGGCATCAGGGCTACGTCCTGATCCAGACCGATAATTACAATATCGAAACCAGCGTGACCGGGCTGGTGATCATCCTGATCCTCGCCATGGTAGTGCTGTTCGCCATTGAATGGCTGCTGCGCCGCATTTTCCGCACCGGGGCGCACACCCGTGGCTGGTTTGTCGGCCGTAAACGCCGTCGCGCGCGTAAGCAAACCGAGCAGGCGCTGCTCAAGCTGGCGGAAGGTGATTACCAGCAGGTTGAGAAGCTGATGGCGAAAAATGCCGATCACGCCGAACAGCCGGTGGTGAACTATCTGCTGGCGGCGGAAGCGGCCCAGCAGCGCGGCGATGAAGCGCGGGCCAACCAGCATCTGGAGCGCGCCACCGAGCTGGCGGGCGATGACCTGATCCCGGTGGAAATCACCCGCGTTCGCCTGCAGCTGGCACGTAATGAAAATCACGCCGCGCGTCATGGCATCGATAAGCTGCTGGAAATTACCCCGCGTCATCCGGAAGTGCTGCGCCTCGCCGAACAGGCATATACCCGCACCGGCGCCTGGCAGTCGCTGCTGGACATCATTCCGTCGATGGCGAAAGCGAACGTCGGCGATGAAGAGCACCGCGCTGCGCTGGAACAGCTGGCGTGGGTTGGCCTGATGGATAAAGCGCTGGCCGACGGCGGCAGCGAGGGGCTGCGCGAATGGTGGCGCAACCAGAGCCGCAAAACGCGGGCGCTGGTGCCGCTGCAGGTGGCGATGGCCGAGCGCCTCATCGAGAGCGACGATCACGATACCGCGCAGCAAATTATCATTGATGGTCTGAAGAAACAGTATGATGACCGTCTGGTGATGCCGATCCCGCGTCTGAAGACTAATAACCCGGAACAGCTGGAGAAAGTGCTGCGCCAGCAGATCAAAGCCGTTGGCGACCGCCCGCTGCTGTGGAGCACCCTGGGCCAGTCGCTGATGCGACACGGCGAATGGCAGGAGGCCAGCATCGCTTTCCGCGCCGCGCTTAAGCAGCGTCCGGATGCCTTTGATTACGCCTGGTTAGCCGATGCCCTGGACCGCCTGCATCAGCCAGAGGAAGCCGCTACGATGCGCCGCGATGGCCTGCTGCTGACGCTGCAGAAGAACCCTCTGCAATAACCTGCCTTTGCTATCGCCTCTTGGGGGGCGATAGCCCTTCTCCCCCGCCTTCGCTTTGACAGATCCCTGAAAGAAAAAAACGCCTGCGCTGAAATCAGGGCAGGCGTTAAAACAGGTCTGTTTGACAACAAATTGGGTGCTTCACTCAACGTAATGTCCATGGTGTTTGATGAGGCATAAATGCGACATCTGTCAGTGGACGATAAGCACCGTAAGAACGGCTCTGCATCATTCCGGAGTTTATGAGGCACGAAGGCGAACATAAGAGATGGAATGAGCATCTACCCGATCATTATCGCACAGGATCCGGGGAAATTGCATCTACCACAGTGATGAATTGAGAGTTTTCCTGACCCGTATTCTTATGCGCGTCGAAAATTTTTTATTAGCAAGATCAGGGGAATAAATAATGGCGTGCGGCGACAGAAAACAAAAAACCCCGCCGAAGCGGGGTTCAAAATTGGTCGGCGAGAGAGGATTCGAACCTCCGACCCACTGGTCCCAAACCAGTTGCGCTACCAAGCTGCGCTACTCGCCGATATACTGCTTTTTGAATTTTTAGTTCAATTCGTTAAAGTCGTGGTGCGAGGGGGGGGACTTGAACCCCCACGTCCGTAAGAACACTAACACCTGAAGCTAGCGCGTCTACCAATTCCGCCACCTTCGCAAATTCACAACTCTATCAAATAATGGGGTGGCTAATGGGATTCGAACCCACGACAACTGGAATCACAATCCAGGGCTCTACCAACTGAGCTATAGCCACCACTGCAAACCTTTTACGCGGTATTAAAACCACCGCAGCTCCAGCACCGGGTTAATGGTGCGCCCGACAGGATTCGAACCTGAGACCTCTGCCTCCGGAGGGCAGCGCTCTATCCAGCTGAGCTACGGGCGCTTAGCGCCGTTGCGGGGTCGGATAATACGGACTTCCTACCCCGCTGTCTAGTGCCTTTTTAAAGAAAATTATCGTTTGCTCATGCTTTGTTCGTTTTGACGCTTATTCAGCCGGATTATTAACTTGCCCCTGTCTACCAAGACCAAACACCTTATAAATCAGGGTCACGGCGGCCAGGAAAATAATGCCAACAAACAGCGACATCCGGGTTTCATCATTCAGCCCCATCCCCACCAGCACACAGATCAGGAAGGCCATGGTGAAATAGTTGGCCCACGGAAACAGCAGCGAACGGAACGGATGGCTGGCTATCGCCGCCCGATGCACGCGGCGAAAACGCAGTTGGCTAATCAGGATCACAAACCATGGCACCATCCCCGGCAACACGCTGGCGCTGTAGACATAGACAAACACCCGCTGCGGATTAGGAATGATGTAATTCAGGCAGGAGCCCACCAGCAGGATCAGAATCGACAGCGCCACGCCGACCGCCGGAACGCCGTTGCGCGAAACCTTACCGATCGCCGCCGGCAGCTGGCGGTTCTTCGCCAGGGCGTACAGCATACGTCCACAGCTGTACATCCCACTGTTGCAGCCGGAAAGCGCCGCCGTCAGCACCACGAAGTTGATAATTCCCGCCGCCGCGGTAATCCCGATTTTGGCAAACGTCAGTACGAACGGGCTGCCGTTGGAGCCAATTTGATCCCACGGGAAGATAGTGACAATAACGAAAATCGCGCCGACGTAGAAAATCAGGATCCGCCACAGCACTTTGCCCACCGCGCTGCGCAGCGTCACCTGCGGATTTTTCGCTTCACCCGCGGTAATACCGATAAGCTCTACGCCCTGATAGGATGCGACCACGATACACAGCGCCGTCAGAAAGCCCTTCCAGCCGCCGGCAAAGAAACCGCCATGTTCGGTCAGGTTGCCAAAACCGATGGAGTGGCCGCCGTTGCCAAAGCCGAAGAAAATAACGCCCAGGCCCACGACGATCATCACGATAATGGTGGTCACTTTAATCATGGCGAACCAGAACTCGATTTCACCGTACAGCCGGACCGCAGCCAGGTTAGCCAGCGCCACCAGCCCCACGGCAATCAACGCCGGGATCCACTGCGCCATCTCCGGGAACCAGAACTGCACGTATACCCCGATGGCGGTGATCTCCGAGATGCCCACCGCCATCCACATAAACCAGTAGGACCAGGCCGTGAGATAGCCGAAGAACGGGCTCATGTAGCGATGTGCGTAAACGGCGAATGAGCCGGTTACCGGTTCGAGGAACAACATTTCGCCCATCGAGCGCATAATGAAAAAGACGAACAGGCCAGCGATAATGTACGCCAGCAGCACGGAAGGTCCAGCCCACTTCAGCGTACTGGCCGCCCCCATAAACAACCCCACGCCAATCGTCCCACCAAGGGCGATCAGTTCAATATGCCGGGCCTCCAGTCCACGCTGGAGCTCCGCTTTTTTCTCAGTCATATATCCTCTTGTGTTTGCCGTATTCCGGGTACTCCCGGTTATTGTTATTAACTGAACTCATAGCCTTGCCGACGCGCAGGTCTCCCCCGCGCGTATAAAGCCTGCGAATGGTTAATTAATTTTGCGGAAATGGCAAATAAAGTATCAGGCGAGTGAAGAGATTACACAGAATAGGTATGCAAACTCGCCTGATTGCAGTGGAATATCAGAGCTTGCCGGAATAATGCCAACGTAAATAGCGCAGCAGACGGAACTGTCTTTTGATGCGGCTCGGCTGCAGGAGCAGGCGATAGAACCACTCCAGCCCCAGATCCTGCCAGAATTTTGGCGCCCGGTGTACGTGGCCGGTAAAGACGTCATAAGTGCCGCCGACGCCCATATACAGCGCATGCGGGTACAGGCGCCGGCAGTCGCGCATGAAGATCTCCTGGCGCGGCGACCCCATCGCGACGGTGACGATTTTCGCCCCGCTGTCGCGAATGCGTTCGAACAATGCCTCGCGCTGCTCAGGCGTGAAATAACCGTCCTGGCTGCCGACGATATTCACCTGCCAGCGCTGTCGCAGTCTGGATTCTGTCTGCGCCAGGACCTCCGGTTTACCACCGACTAAAAACACCGGTGTCCCTTCAGCGCCGGCGCGCTGCATGAGCGCTTCCCAAAGATCGGCCCCGGCGACGCGGGAGACCTGCGCCTGCGGGTATTTTTTGCGCAGCGAACGCACCACGCTGATGCCATCGGCATATTTAAACTCTGCCGCCTCAATCAGCGCCCGCACCTCCGGGTTATCCTCTATGGCCAGCATTTTCTCGGCATTAATCGCCACCAGCGTTCCCTCCCGGAGAGCGCCGTCGGCATACAAATAATCCAGAGCGTGCTGCATATCGCGCCAGCCTATGAGCTGCAGCCCTCTTAACAGGTACAACGGCGCGGAAATGGTCCCAGTCATGTCCATCCTTCTCAGACTTGCGGTTGCGAAAGCGGTTTTACGCGCTTATGAATCAGTCCCACGCTATCCAGGAACCAGTACAGCAGTTTCGCCGCCAGCAAGCAGATACCAAAGATCACGAGGAAA
Organism: Klebsiella sp. 10982; assembly: GCF_048589245.1. Classification (NCBI taxonomy): domain Bacteria; kingdom Pseudomonadati; phylum Pseudomonadota; class Gammaproteobacteria; order Enterobacterales; family Enterobacteriaceae; genus Klebsiella; species Klebsiella sp. 10982. Next base: position 40,709 of record NZ_JBMAXV010000021.1, on the reverse strand, counting down.
AACACCACGCGTGAGCCGAACGAATCCAGCCCCTCGCGCGCCAGCACTATCATGTTGAAGATAGCGCCGAAACAGAAACTGTGCAGGATAGCCGCTTTGTAACGATTGCTCTCCCGGTTCCCCAGCTCATACAGCCAGTCGAACCATTTAATAATCAACCCTACCGCCACAGCGCCCAGCGGCACAAACCAGACGCCGCCCATCACCACCAGCGAGCCAATCAGCGTCGGCGAAATCGCCAGCCCCGAATGGTTGTTTAACACTTCCCAGGTGAAGTAGTTGGCGGTATTGAGCACCATTGTCGGGCGACCGTGCCACATCCAGCTGGGGATAAAGACGTAGAAGTCGCGGATCATCGGCGCCAGCCCCTGGAAATCGATCTTGTCGTAGTTCTGCAGCAGCAGCGCCAGGTTTTCCCACGGCGAGAAGGTATCACGCGTGAGATACAGGAAGGTATAAAACGCTTCGTCACCGCTGACGTTCATTCCGTAGCGCTTCAGCGCCAGCCAGAACATGCCGACGATGCCCAGCACGCCCGCTGCCGCCAGCATCCACAGGCTGATCCAGCCGCGAATAATACCGATAAACAGGAAGATGGCGAAGGCGATGATAATGTTGGCCCGGGTCCCGCCGACGATGGCGTAGGTCAGCAGGCCAAAGGCCACGGTGCTGACGAGGAAGAAGATCCACGCCTTATAATCCTGGCGCAGAAAATAGACCACCAGCATCGCCGGAATAAAGAAGTAGAAGAAGCGCTTCAACGCCACGCCGGAGACTTCGGCAGAGAAGATCTGGCTGTAGGAGTTGAGCTTAAACAGCAAGAAACCGTTGTGGGCGAAGAAGATGCCGACGCACAGCAGCGCCAGCCCCATCAAAATGCCCCACGCCAGATGGGTTTCCACCCGGTTCATGGTAAACAGCGGCCGACGCGCTACCTCGTGCGAGGCCGGACGCAGCCGCGTTTTATAGGTCACGTAGTAGATCGCGTAGAAGCACACCGCGATCAGCAGCGTCTGCAGCAAAATCTCCGGCGGCGCCACGCTGACGTCAAACCGGAACACCAGAATACTGGTCAGCGGGAAGCCGAAGAAAAAGGTCAGCAGAAACAGCAACGAGAAAAAGACGTTGAAGTTAAAGCGTACCCGACGGAACTCAAACCAGGTGGCGGTGGCGATAAACAGCGTCGACAGCAGCCAGACCACCAGCAGCCCGCTAAATTGCATTAACGTCATGCCTGCCCCTCCGCCGCTAACCGTAGCGCCCGCTGCCAGCCTGCCAGATAGTTCGGCCGGAAGAAGGCGATAGCAGATTTATCCACGTTCGCCAGCTGGCGCTGCGCTTCGCGCACCACGCTGACGTCCAGCGCATCGCTGGTGAACAGCACTGGCACATGCTGCTCGGTCATATCCTGCCAGAACGGGTTTTCCCGGTTGAGCACGCAGGGAATGCCCGCCTGAATCAGCAGGCACAGCGTGCCGATCCCCTGCTGGCGGGCAAACAGGAAATAGCCTAGATCGCAGTGGCGCAGCAGCGCCAGATAATCATTAAACTCAAGCTTCTCACTGAGGATCTGCAGATGCTCATCGCTAAACAGCGCCGCGCCCGCCTCACGAACCTCGTTGATATAGGCGTCGTTGTTAGCCGGATAGCCCATCGGTACGATGACGTTTACCGTATCGCCAAACTGCTGATGGATCGCCTTCAGCGCGGCAATATGCTCATTGCTGCGATCCCCGGAGTTGCCAACCAGAATGGTCAGGGTATCGCCGCGCGGCGCGTTATCGGCCAGAGTATTCAGCGCCGGATCCATACGGGTCGGGAAGTAAAGCAGCTCGCCTGGTACACGCGGATGGCGGTTAGCGAACCAGCTGAGATCGCCGCGGGTGGCGAAAACGCGCCCTACCCGCCCTTGCGCCATGCGGCGCAGCGGATAGAACAGGCGAAACTTCAGGCTGGTGGCGTTTTCGTACAGATCCGCCCCCCAGATATGCCAGTTAAACTGCGACGGGCGGATGCCGCCGCTCAACAACGCCAGCCACAGACCGGTATTAAACTGGCCGTGGAAGAAAAAACGCTGCTGGCGGTTGGCTTTGGCTTTTGCAATCACCGCCTGCGCCAGCGATTTCTTCCCCGGATAGCAGGTGATGTCCAGCGCCGGATACCCATCACGCACGCTGGCCTCATCGCCGACGATCAGAAATTTCCGCGCCTGCGGGTCGACGGCCAGCTCGTCGTTAAAAAACCGCAGTACGGTCTGGTTGTGGTGCGGGATATCCGATCCCAGTACATGTATCAGTGCTGTCATGCCCGTTTACGCCAGAGTAAAAACACGCCACTACAGAGGGCGAAATAAACAATATACGTGGCCATATACGCCTGCGCCGCGCCAATTGCGCCATGCGCCGGAATAAGCCAGTGTGAAAATACGGTCAGCAGCGTGAACTGGCTGATTTCCGTCAGAATATAAAAACGCAGCGACGCTTTGGCGATCACCAGATAGCCGTAGACGTAGGCGCCCACTTTTAAGACGTCGCCCACCAGCTGCCAGGCGAACAGGTCACGCATCGCGGTAAAGCGATCGGAAAACAGCAGCCAGATGGCAAAATCGCGCAGCAGCCAGACCGTCAGGCTCGCTGCCGCCACCGCCGGCAGAACGAATTTCAGCGATTTGACAATCTCGCGGGTGATATCCGTTTTGGCGCTCAGCCGCGACAGCGTCGGCAGCAGATAAACGCTAAACGAGGCGGTAATAAACTGCAGGTAGGCATCGGAAATGCTGCTCACTCCCTGCCAGATGCCGACCGCCTCCCAGCCGTAATGCGCCGCCAGCAGATTACGCATCATCACATAGGCCACCGGCAGGGTCACTGAGGTGATCAGCGCCATCAGGGTAAATTTCGATAGCTGTCCCGCCAGACCGTTATCCCAGCGCGGGCGCAGGGCGCTCAGCGGGATATTCCCCCGCCGCCAGAGCATGATGCCCGCCGGGACCACCACCAGCGCCGGCACTAACGCCAGCCCCAGCAGCGCCCCCTGGTAACCACCGAAGTAGTAACAGGCATAGTAAGCCGCCACGCCAATCAGGCTCCCGGCAATCAGCGAGAAGGCGTTACCCGCCGCATCGCGAAAGCCTTTCATCAGCGCCAGCAGGAAGTTCGCCCAGGCGATCCCCATCTGCACCAGCGCCACCAGCCGTACCAGATTTTGATAGTGCGTATGGCCGAACAGCCCCTGGCTTATCGGTGCCGCCGCCAGTAAAAACACCAGCGCCAGCAGCGTGGAAAAGCCAAGCACCATCGCCGACGACGTGCCCACCACCTGCTTCAGGCGCGGAGTATCGTCGTGATACTGGGCCACCAGCTTCGTGACGCCGTTAAATATCCCGGCCCCGGCCAGCACGCCGAGCACGGTGACCAGTTGCCGGAAGTTACCGGCCTGGCCCACGCCCGCCGGCCCAAACGAGACGGCCAGCAGCTTGACGACCAGCAGCCCAGCGCCGATTTTGACCAGCGTCGATGCCGCCGTCCACAATGAGGCTTTTGCTAACGACATATCAGGAGAAATAGCTCAGCAGCGAGTTAATCACCGTCCGCTGGTTCACCACAGACAGATTGTAAAACAGCGGCAGGCGCACCAGGCGCTCGCTTTCCTGGGTGGTGTAGCAGTTTTCACCGTGGAACTCACCGAAGTGCTCGCCTGCCGGGCAGCTGTGCAACGGAATGTAATGGAATACCGCGAGGATCTCCGCCTCTTTCAGCCAGGCGATCAGTTTGCTGCGATCCTCGATATCGCGCAGCTTAATGTAGAACATGTGCGCGTTTTGCCCGCAGTCGGCCGGAACCGTCGGCAGTTCGATACGCCCCGCGCGCGCCAGCGGCAGCAGCGCATCATAGTAGTTCTGCCACAGCGCCAGGCGCTGTTGGTTGATGCGCTCCGCTGCTTCCAGCTGCGCCCACAGATAGGCAGCCTGCAGGTCAGACATCAGATAGCTGGAGCCAATATCCCGCCAGGTATATTTATCCACCAGGCCGCGAAAGAACTGACTGCGGTTGGTGCCTTTTTCGCGAATGATCTCCGCGCGCTCCACCAGCGTGCGATCGTTGATCAGCGTCGCCCCACCCTCACCGCCGGCAGTGTAGTTTTTGGTTTCATGGAAGCTAAAGCAGCCGATATGGCCGATGGTGCCCAGCGCGCGTCCCTTGTAGGTAGACATTACCCCCTGCGCGGCATCTTCCACCACGAACAGGTTGTATTTGGCGGCGATGGTCATGATGGTGTCCATCTCGCAGGCTACGCCAGCATAGTGCACCGGGACAATCGCCCGGGTTTTATCGGTGATGGCGGCTTCGATGAGCGTTTCATCGATATTCATCGTATCGCGGCGGATATCGACGAAGACGATTTTCGCCCCGCGCAATACAAAGGCATTGGCAGTGGAGACAAAGGTATAGCTGGGCATAATCACTTCGTCGCCCGGCTGGATATCCAGCAGCAGCGCCGCCATCTCCAGCGAAGCCGTGCAGGACGGGGTCAGCAGGGCTTTTGCCGTGCCAAATCGCTGCTCCATCCACTGCTGGCAGCGGCGCGTAAAGCCGCCGTCGCCGCACAGCTTGCCGCTGTTCATCGCAGACTGCATGTAATCAAGCTCGGTTCCAACCACCGGCGGCGCGTTAAATGGGATCATGGGGTCACCTGTATAGCCAGTAGGCGGTGCTTTCCACATTAGCACCGCTGAGAATATAACGTTTAAGCGCGGCGGTGTTGCCCATCTGGGTCGCCACCCGCAGTGTAGAAAGTCCGCGCGAAGCGGCCCAGTGCCGCGCCGCCTGCATCAGCTGCGCCCCAGCGCCGCGCCCGGCCAGCAGGCCAATACGCGCTTCGGTGGCATTGAGCTGGCGCAGGGAGACAAAGGCGCGAATATCACCCTCAGGATGGCGGTAAATCAGGCACTGATGATCGAAGGTGCCGCGCACCGCATTTTCAATCCACTGGGCATAGAAGCGGCCGCTGGCATCGGCGGCGTACCAGGGCGCGCGAAAGCGGCTCATGGCAAAGGCCTGCGCCGCCTGCTCGCGCAGCGGCGCAATATCCGCCTCCACAGCGATGTCGGCACCGGCATCAGCAGGGTTGCCCACCGGTAGCGCCAGATCGACTTCGCCTTCCACCAGCTGAAAACCCAGCTGCTGGAGCGCGTCCAGCCGGACGGTATCGCTGGCGGCGATTTTCGCCTGCACTCGCGACCATCCCGCCAGCGCCTCAGGCGTCAGCCGCGGCGCGCGCTCGTCAAAGCGCACGATGGCGCTGTTCACGGCAAAGAAGCGGTTCTCCCACTCCAGGGGATCAATACTGGCGCGGACGGGCACGGAGCAGATCCAGCAGATATTGGCCGTAGCCGGTTTTTTCCAGCCGCTTCGCCGCACGTTTGACGCCATCGTCGTCCAGCCAGCCATTACGCCAGCCGATCTCTTCCAGACAGGCGATTTTAAAGCCCTGACGCTTCTCTACCGTCTGCACGAACATGCTGGCCTCAATCAGGCTATCGTGGGTGCCGGTGTCCAGCCACGCAAAACCGCGCCCGAGCAGTTCGACGGTCAATGCGCCATCTTCAAGATACATCTGGTTGATGGAGGTGATTTCCAGCTCGCCGCGCTCGGACGGCTTGACCCGTTTGGCGTACTCCGTCACCTTGCCATCGTAGAAATAGAGGCCAGTGACCGCCCAGTTCGACTTCGGCTGCTTCGGCTTCTCTTCCAGCGACAGCGCGCGGAAGTTATCATCAAACTCCACTACGCCAAAGCGCTCAGGATCCATCACCTGATAGCCAAAAATCGTCGCCCCTTCCGTGCGAGCAGCCACGCTGCGCAGCTTCGGGCTAAAACTCTGGCCGAAGAAGATATTGTCGCCTAATACCAGGCACGCCGGTTCGCCGTTAAGAAAGGCTTCACCAATGATAAACGCCTGAGCTAAACCATCCGGCGTCGGCTGTACGGCATAGTGCAGCGCGATGCCAAACTCTGAACCATCGCCGAGCAGGCGCTGGAAATCGCGCAGATCGTCCGGCGTGGTGATGATCAGGATCTCACGGATCCCGGCCAGCATTAAGACCGACAGCGGGTAGTAGATCATCGGCTTATCGTAGATCGGCAACAGCTGCTTCGATACGCCGCGGGTGATGGGATGCAGTCGCGTTCCGGAACCGCCCGCCAGAATAATACCTTTCATCATTCCCCCCAGAGATGTTTAGCCTTGCAGCCCAAGACGCTCGCCCTGATAGCTTCCGTCCTGAACCTGACGCCACCATGTCTCATTCGCCAGATACCACGCCACGGTCTTACGCATACCGGAGGTAAAGGTCTCTGCCGGCGCCCAGCCCAGCTCGCGGGCAATCTTCGAGGCATCAATGGCATAGCGCAGATCGTGGCCCGGACGATCGGTAACGAAGGTGATCAGATCGCGATAGTGCGCCACGCCCTGCGGTTTATGCGGCGCCAGCTCTTCCAGCAGCTGACAAATGGTTTCCACCACCTCGATGTTTTTACGTTCGTTATGACCGCCGATATTATAAGTTTCACCCGGTTCGCCGCGGGTCGCCACCAGATACAGCGCCCTGGCATGATCTTCCACATATAGCCAGTCGCGGATCTGCTGCCCATTGCCATACACCGGCAGCGGCTTGCCCGCCAGCGCGTTGAGGATGGTCAGCGGGATCAGCTTCTCGGGGAAGTGATACGGGCCGTAGTTATTGGAGCAGTTGGTGATAAGCGTCGGCAGGCCATAGGTCCGCAGCCAGGCGCGCACCAGGTGGTCGCTGCTGGCTTTTGAGGCCGAATAGGGGCTGCTTGGCGCATAGGGCGTGGTCTCGGTAAAGAAATCATCGCTGCCGTGCAGATCGCCATACACTTCGTCGGTCGAGATATGGTGAAAACGGAACGCCGATTTTTGCGCCGTAGCCAGGGTATTCCACCAGCTGCGGGCCGCCTCAAGCAGCGTATAGGTGCCTACGATATTGGTTTCGATAAACGCCGCCGGGCCGTCAATCGAACGATCGACGTGGCTTTCCGCCGCCAGGTGCATCACCGTATCCGGTTGATGCTGACGGAAAATACGGTCCAGCTCGCGGCGGTCGCAGATATCCACCTGTTCAAAGGCGAAACGCGCATCCTGCGCCACTGGCGCCAGCGACATTAGATTGCCGGCGTAGGTCAGTTTATCCACCACCACCACGCGATCGGCGGTGCGCTGAATAATTTCCCGCGCTACCGCCGAACCAATGAAGCCCGCGCCGCCGGTGACCAGAATGGTTCTCACCGCCACACTCCTTTGGTGTCGATGATATACGCCTGGGTGACGCTATCGCCGCTAACGGCTTTAAATTGGTTATGATCGACCAGCATCACCAGCACATCGGCGCTGGCCAGCGCCGCATCGAGGGTCGCCAGCGTACACAGGCCGTCGAGTTTCTTCGGCAGCGTATGAATATTGGGCTCAACCACCTGGGTCGTGCCGCTGTGCCAGCGGGCAATCTGCGCGGCAATTTCCATCGCCGGGCTTTCGCGCAGGTCGTCAATATTCGGCTTAAAGGCGAGGCCAAAACAGGCGATCGTCAGTTCGCTGGCCCGTTTGTTGGTGGCATTCAGGCAGTCCGCGACCTGGGCTTTCACCTGTTCGATAACCCATTCCGGCTTGTGGTCGTTGACCTCGCGAGCGGTGCGGATCAGACGCGCCTGCTGCGGGTTTTGCGCCACGATAAACCACGGATCGACAGCAATGCAGTGGCCGCCGACGCCCGGCCCCGGCTGCAGGATATTGACCCGTGGATGGCGGTTTGCCAGGCGGATCAGCTCCCAGACGTTAATCCCCTGGTCGGCGCAAATCAGTGACAGTTCGTTAGCAAAGGCGATGTTGACGTCGCGGAAGCTGTTTTCCGTCAGCTTGCACATCTCGGCGGTGCGCGAGTTGGTCACCACGCATTCGCCTTCGAGGAAAATTTTATACAGCTCGCTGGCGCGAGCGGAGCAGACCGGCGACATGCCGCCGATAACGCGGTCGTTTTTAATCAGCTCGACCATCACCTGACCGGGCAATACCCGCTCCGGGCAGTAGGCGATATTCACGTCCGCGGCGTCGCCCACCTGCTGAGGGAAGCTGAGATCCGGGCGCATCTCCGCCAGCCACTCGGCCATCTGTTCGGTCGAGCCCACCGGCGAGGTGGACTCAAGGATCACCAGCGAGCCTTTCTTTAACGTCGGCGCAATGGATTTGGCGGCCGACTCGACAAACACCATATCCGGTTCGTGGCGGTCTTTAAACGGCGTCGGCACGGCAATCAGATAGGCATCTGCCTCCACCGGGGTGGTGGTGGCGCTTAAATACCCCTGTTCGACCGCGGTCTTCACCACGCTCGCCAGATCCGGCTCCACGATATGAATCTCTCCACGGTTAATGGTCTCCACGGCATGTTGATTAACATCAACGCCGACCACCCGCTTCTGCCGGGAGGCGAACGCGGCAGCGGTTGGCAGCCCGATATAGCCAAGGCCAATCACTGAAATGGTAGAAAAACTCATAACGTTACCTGATTATTTTTAAGTGCAGACAAAATTCGACGACATGCTTCACCATCGCCATAGGGATTATGCGCGCGGCTCATCGCCTGGTATGCGGCATCATCCTGCAGCAGTCGCGTGACTTCCGCCACGATGCGCTGGCTGTCGGTGCCGACCAGGCACACCGTGCCAGCGGCCACCGCTTCCGGACGTTCGGTCATATCGCGCATGACCAGTACCGGTTTCCCGAGAGAAGGGGCCTCTTCCTGAATGCCGCCAGAGTCGGTCAGGATCAGCCAGGCACGATCCATCAGCCAGACGAAGGGCAGGTAGTCCTGCGGCTCAATCAACATCACATTGTCGATATGGCCGAGAATGCGGTTCACCGGCTCGCTGACGTTAGGATTCAGGTGAACCGGATAGACAATCTGCACCTCTGGATGCGTATGGGCTATCTCGGCCAGCGCCTGACAGATCTGCTCAAAGCCGAGCCCGAAGCTTTCCCGTCGGTGGCCGGTGACCAGAATCATCTTTTTACCGTGGCTAATAAAAGGGTAGCGCTGCAGCAGCGTCTCCCGTAGCGTTTCGTCACCCAGCACCTGGTCGCGGACCCAGAACAGGGCGTCAATGACCGTATTCCCGGTCACTGTGATGCGGCTGTCGGCAATATTTTCCCGCAGCAGATTCTGCCGTGAAGTTTCGGTCGGCGCGAAATGGTACGTCGCCAGACGCCCGGTCAACGTACGGTTGCCCTCTTCCGGCCACGGCGAACTTAAATCGCCGGTGCGCAGGCCAGCTTCTACGTGGCCCACCGGTATCCGCTGGTAAAACGCCGCCAGGCTCGCCGCCATCGTGGTGGTGGTATCGCCATGCACCAGCACCACATCGGGTTTAAACGACTCCAGGACTGGCTTCAGCCCTTCAAGGATGCGGCAGGTGATCTCGGTGAGCCCCTGGCCCGGCTTCATGATGTTGAGATCGTAGTCGGGGGCGATTGAGAATAATTTCAACACCTGATCGAGCATCTCCCGATGCTGCGCGGTTACGCATACTTTCGCCTCAAAATGAGGGTCCTTTGCCAGCGCATGAACCAGAGGAGCCATCTTGATGGCTTCCGGCCTCGTGCCAAATACAGTTAGTACTTTCACATCGATTCTCTTCGATTAGGCGATGAAGGTCATCTGCCCTTCACCACAGGCCGCAATCACAGGACACGACGACGCGATAACGCCACGCCTGCGCCGATGAGCGCACCCACAATCCCCCACATCACCATCAGAAATACACGGCGCGGGCTATCGCGTTTTACAGGTTCTTCCGGCGTACGCAAATACCGGTAAGTCTGAAAACGCGGATCCAACGTTGGACCGACGTTCAACGTGCTCAGCATGGCGCGGTTCTGGTCGTAATCGAGGTCATATTCCGGCCCGACGGCCTGCAGGTTTTCCAGCCTGGCCTGCAGCATCGGCCTGCCCAATAAAAATAGCTCTGAATCCGGCAACTGATCGGCAGGAACGTCGGTTTCGCTACGTGAGATATTGTGTTGCTGGGCCACCTTCAGCGCCTGTTCCACGCTGTGCGTCCGGCGGTTGAAGATGGCCTCAGCCACCTCTTCCTGCCGCTTCACCTGTGCCTTCATCTGCACGGTCCGCGCCGCCCAGGCGCCTTTGAGCTCGTCGTTAAGATGACCGGCCGCCCGCTGGCTGGCGAAAGCCACGTACTGACGCAGCAGATTATTGGCATCCTGCCCGGTCTCAGCGGTCAGTTTAACGCTGTCGTTAATGCTCTTGGCCGCATCGCCTGGCATAAACTGGATATTGTTAATCAGATCATCGAGCATCGCCGCATCAGCGCGGGCATTACCCGACTGACGCTGCTTGTAGTAGTCCGTTTGCAGCCAGAAGTCGCGCCGGGTATCCCAGGAGGCCAGCTGCATGATGAACTCTTTATATGCTTCATCCATGGCGGAAGGCTGATCGACCGAGGCGAGATCGGCTTTAATGTCCAGATTGCGTAAGAATTGCTGCTGGGAATAATATCCTCCCAACATGTTGACAGTAGGCCGATCGGTAATCGCCGTGGCGCTCCACTCCTGGCGAGCAAAGAAGGTATACACCAGCACGATAGCGGCGAAGAGTACGGCGCCGCCGACTATCCAGCCTTTTCCTGCCCATAAAGCGCGAAACAGCCCGCGAATATCCAGTTCATTCTCAACGTTCACTGCTTGTGCTCCCGGTAATGGTTGAGTCATCACATCCCCAGCTTTACTTGGTTAGTTTCGGATTATTGCCGCTGTGTCGCCGAATTCTGCGTCTGATGCGCTTAACCAGGCGCGCCACTTTCCAGGCGCGTTTAATACAGTAGCCATAAAGGAAGAAAGCTACCAAAAAGAGAATTAACATCACCCATTCCGGCACGATGCGGGTATATTCCGCCGCGACGCCAACCAGCGCCAACAGGGCGGCAGCCAGGGTAATCAGGACAAACGCCTGGCGGGAAGTAAACCCGGCGCGCATGATCAAATGATGAATATGCTGACGGTCCGGTGAGAATGGGCTCATGCCTTTGCGCAGACGGCGATACATAATCGCCACCATGTCCATCAACGGGATAGCGATAATCCACAGCGCAGTGACCGGGCTAATGGGGTGCGTTTTACCTTGCGTGGTTTCCAGCAGGATCCAGATGATGGTGAAGCCAATCATGGTGCTACCGGCATCACCCATAAAGACTTTATAGCGGCGGCCGAGGGCGCCAAGATTGAGAAGAATATAGGGCAAAATGGCGGCGATCATCGCGAAACACCACATCGCCAGGCTGTACTGACCATCAAACCAGAGGATGATCCCGGTGGCCGCAAAGGAGACCGAAGAGAGACCGCCAAGCAGGCCGTCGATACCGTCGACCATGTTAAACGCATTGATGGCGGCCCACACGGCAAACAGGGTCAGGAAGAAGCCAAAAGGCCCCAGCACCAGCTCCCACGAGCCAAAAATAAAGCCCAGACTACTCAGATGCAGATTCCCTGCCATCATCATAATCACGGCGATAGCAGCCTGGATGACCGCGCGGATTTTTACGCTGATGTCGAAGCGATCGTCAAGGGCGCCAACCAGCACCAATACCCCCGCACAGGCCAGATATAGCGAGGCGTGAGGAATATAATAATCGGCGATGGCGAAGGTAAAACAGATGCCGGCATAAACTGAGATACCACCGACCAACGGAATCAACCCCTGATGCCGTTTGCGATAGTTTGGTTTATCCACTAACCCAATCTTTTTTGCCACTTTCCGCGCGACAAAAATAAAGAGGGTCGTGAATAAGAAAATACTGATTAATTCAGTAATAGCAGTGAGTAAATTCACAACGCATGTGCTCTCAGCATAGTTAATCCGGGAAGTATAGCGATGATGCCCCAACTCCAGAAGGGGAAAAGCAGAACATTACAAATTTATTGTATAGATTTTAGTCTGTTAAAGCTGTCTCCGCCTGCGATCCGGCGCCATTATACGACAACTTTTGTCCGGCTTTCTCTGTCTCTGGATCATACAAACCCAAAAATGAAAACGCCACGCAGAGGCGTGGCGTTTTTGGCTTTTTTTACCTTACGAGCGCTTCATCATGTCGAAGAAGTCATCATTCGTCTTGGTCATTGCCAGCTTATTGATGAGGAATTCCATCGCATCAATCTCACCCATCGGATGGATAATTTTGCGCAGGATCCACATTTTCTGCAGCTCTTCCTGAGTCGTGAGCAGCTCTTCTTTACGGGTACCGGAACGGTTGTAATCGATAGCCGGGAAGACGCGTTTTTCAGCAATCTTACGGGAGAGATGCAGCTCCATGTTACCGGTGCCTTTAAACTCTTCGTAGATAACTTCGTCCATTTTGGAGCCGGTGTCGATCAGCGCCGTGGCGATGATGGTCAGGCTGCCGCCCTCTTCGACGTTACGTGCCGCACCAAAGAAACGCTTCGGACGGTGCAGGGCGTTGGCGTCCACACCACCGGTCAACACTTTACCGGAAGCCGGAACCACGGTGTTGTAGGCACGCGCCAGACGGGTAATGGAGTCGAGCAGGATGATAACGTCTTTCTTGTGTTCAACCAGACGTTTTGCTTTCTCGATAACCATCTCGGCAACCTGCACGTGACGGGATGCCGGTTCGTCAAAGGTGGAAGCAACCACTTCACCTTTCACCAGACGCTGCATCTCGGTCACTTCTTCCGGACGTTCGTCGATCAGCAGCACCATCAGCACGCAGTCCGGATGGTTGTAAGCGATGCTCTGCGCGATGTTCTGCAGCAGCATGGTTTTACCGGCTTTCGGCGGCGCGACGATCAGACCACGCTGGCCGCGGCCAATCGGGGAAGCCAGATCCAGTACGCGAGCGGTTAAGTCTTCGGTAGAACCGTTACCACGCTCCATACGCAGACGAGAATTCGCGTGCAGCGGCGTTAAGTTCTCGAACAGAATCTTGTTACGCGCGTTTTCCGGCTTGTCGTAGTTAACTTCGTTAACTTTCAGCAGTGCAAAGTAACGTTCACCCTCTTTCGGAGGACGAATCTTACCGGAAATGGTGTCACCAGTGCGGAGGTTGAAACGGCGGATTTGGCTGGGGGATACGTAGATGTCGTCAGGGCCGGCGAGGTAGGAGCTGTCTGCGGAGCGGAGGAATCCAAATCCATCCTGCAGTATCTCCAGTACGCCGTCGCCAAAGATATCTTCGCCACTCTTCGAATGCTGCTTGAGGATGGCAAAAATAATATCCTGCTTACGCATACGAGCCAGGTTTTCCAGCCCCATATTTTCGCCGAGAGTAATCAGCTCAGAAACCGGCGTATTCTTTAATTCGGTAAGATTCATAATGGTGTGGGTTCTTAAACTCGGGGTAAATCTCGAACTTAATGTTGTGAATGGTATGGCAGGAACTTCCATGCCTGTTAACGGCCTTCATCTCGTGTCTGTACGTTGCCTGGTCACAGGAAAGAACGCAGAACTGAAACGACAAGACGGAATGAGTGATAAGCCCGGAATTATTAGCCTCACGCGCATCGTCTGCGGGACGCTTTGGGTAAAACAAGATTCAAACAATAGGTATGTTTAAAACGAAGTCTGTGGATTAACTTAGCACGACTCCTGCCGGGCGTCCAGAGTTCCGCAAAAAATAGGAATCTGGACGCCGGACCAGCAATTCGCTTACGCCAGGTTGGCGTCGAGGAACTCTTTCAGCTGACCCTTGGACAGTGCGCCAACTTTAGTGGCCGCCACTTCGCCGTTTTTGAACAGCAGCAGGGTTGGGATACCGCGAATGCCGTATTTCGGCGCGGTGCCCGGGTTCTGGTCGATGTTCAGCTTAGCTACGGTCAGTTTGCCCTGATACTCTTCAGCGATCTCATCCAGAATCGGGGCGATCATTTTGCACGGACCACACCACTCTGCCCAGAAATCGACGAGGGTCAGCCCGTCAGCCTTGAGTACGTCCGTGTCAAAACTGTCGTCAGTCAGGTGAATAATTTTATCGCTCATATTTAACTCCACAGGAATAAGCCTGGTGTGTTGGTGTCGTAGCCATCAACGACGTGCTGCGGCTACGTTATGCACGCTATTCTTCAGGATACCTCAATTCTCTGGGCTGCCAACTGGCGCAATCCATCATGGACTCGCCTGTTGACGCCAGGGTGCCCGAACGCGAACTGCATGCTGCAGATTTATCGCTCCCGACTCGCTTAGTAGTCTAAGCTATCCTGGATTCGTTCAGTTACCGTAGACGTACCTTGAATAATTTCGTACACCGCCAACGAAAGGTTGACGTTATTTCACCGGATACGCTTTCTTAATGCAATAGTTAGCTGATATTCTACCACACTATGAGCAAAACACATTTAACAGAACAGAAGTTTTCCGACTTCGCCCTGCACCCGGCAGTCATTGAAGCCCTTGAAAAGAAAGGGTTTCATAATTGCACACCCATTCAGGCCCTCGCCCTTCCGCTGACGCTGGAAGGCCGCGATGTCGCCGGGCAGGCGCAAACCGGTACCGGTAAAACGATGGCGTTCCTGACGTCAACGTTTCATTATCTTCTCTCTCACCCGGCTATCGCCGATCGCCAGGTTAACCAACCGCGCGCGCTAATTATGGCACCAACGCGTGAACTGGCGGTACAGATCCACGCGGATGCTGAACCGCTGGCGCAGGCCACCGGTCTGAAGCTGGGTCTGGCTTACGGCGGCGACGGCTACGACAAGCAGCTGAAAGTGCTGGAAAGCGGTGTCGATATTCTGATCGGTACCACTGGTCGTCTGATCGATTACGCGAAACAGAACCACATTAACCTCGGCGCGATTCAGGTTGTCGTGCTGGACGAAGCCGATCGCATGTACGATCTCGGCTTTATTAAAGATATCCGTTGGCTGTTCCGTCGCATGCCGCCGGCCGCGCAGCGTCTGAACATGCTGTTCTCTGCAACCCTCTCCTACCGCGTCCGCGAACTGGCGTTCGAACAGATGAACAACGCCGAGTACGTCGAGGTGGAACCGGAGCAGAAAACCGGCCACCGTATTAAAGAAGAGCTCTTCTACCCTTCCAACGAAGAAAAAATGCGTCTGCTGCAGACGCTGCTGGAAGAAGAGTGGCCCGATCGCGCCATCGTCTTTGCCAACACCAAGCACCGTTGTGAAGATATATGGGGCCATCTTGCCGCGGATGGTCATCGCGTAGGTCTGCTGACCGGCGACGTGGCGCAGAAAAAACGTCTGCGTATTCTCGAAGAGTTTACCCGTGGCGACCTCGATATTCTGGTCGCGACTGACGTTGCCGCTCGTGGCTTGCACATTCCGGCCGTGACCCACGTCTTTAACTACGATCTGCCGGACGATTGCGAAGATTACGTTCACCGCATTGGCCGTACCGGTCGCGCTGGCGCCAGCGGTCACTCTATCAGCCTCGCCTGTGAAGAGTATGCGCTGAACCTGCCGGCAATCGAAACCTATATTGGTCATTCCATTCCGGTCAGTAAATACAATCCGGACGCGCTGATGACCGATTTGCCTAAGCCACTGCGCCTGACCCGTGCGCGCCCAGGCAACGGCCCGCGTCGCAGCGGCCCACCGCGCAATCGTCGTCGTTCAGGTTAAGAAATCTATGTCATACGCTCAGTCATTCAGAATCAGCCAGGGCGCCTTTGTCCGGCATCCCGCTCAGTTATATGGATTGGGCACCAGTGCCCCGTCGACCAGGGAGCATTCTGAACGATGAAGAGTATGAGCTCCACCTCGCTGTATGCCGCCATTGATTTGGGTTCCAATAGTTTTCATATGTTGGTGGTACGCGAGGTGGCAGGCAGCATTCAAACGCTGAGCCGAATTAAGCGCAAGGTACGTCTCGCTGCCGGGCTGAATAGCGACAATACGCTCTCCGCTGAGGCGATGGAGCGTGGCTGGCAGTGCTTACGCCTGTTTGCCGAACGCCTGCAGGATATTCCGCCGACGCAAATCCGCGTCGTAGCCACCGCCACGCTGCGTCTTGCCGTCAATGCGGGTGATTTTCTGGCGAAAGCGCAGGAGATCCTCGGCACCCCAGTGCAGGTGATCAGCGGCGAAGAAGAAGCGCGTCTGATTTATCAGGGTGTGGCCCACACTACCGGCGGCGCCGATCAGCGTCTGGTGGTCGACATCGGTGGCGCCAGTACCGAGCTGGTGACCGGGACCGGCGCACAAACAACCTCGCTGTTCAGCTTGTCGATGGGCTGTGTCACCTGGCTTGAACGCTATTTCGCCGACCGTAGTCTGACGAAAGAGAATTTCGATCTCGCCGAAGCGGCTGCACGCGAGGTGTTACTGCCTGTCGCCGATGTGCTGCGCTATCACGGATGGAAAGTGTGCGTCGGCGCCTCCGGTACCGTTCAGGCTCTGCAGGAAATTATGATGGCGCAGGGGATGGATGAACGCATCACCCTGGCCAAACTCCAGCAGCTTAAACAGCGCGCCATCCAGTGCGGCCGCCTGGAAGAGCTGGAGATCGAAGGCTTAACCCTTGAGCGGGCGCTGGTGTTTCCCAGCGGGCTGGCGATCCTGATCGCTATCTTCAGTGAACTCAATATTCAGTGTATGACTCTCGCGGGCGGCGCATTACGCGAAGGTCTGGTGTACGGCATGCTCCATCTCTCTGTTGAACAGGACATCCGCAGCCGCACCCTGCGCAATATTCAGCGTCGTTTTATGATCGACACTGAACAGGCCCAGCGAGTGGCCGGTCTCGCCAGCCATCTGCTAAGCCAGCTGGATGGTAGTTGGGAGCTGGATCCGCTGAGCCGTGATTTGCTTCTCAGCGCCTGTGCCCTGCATGAGATTGGGCTGAGTGTGGATTTCAAACGCGCGCCGCAGCACGCCGCCTATCTGGTCAATAACCTTGACCTGCCGGGCTTTACTCCGGCGCAGAAGAAGCTGATTGCCACGCTGCTCCTTAACCAGACTAACGCCATCGATCTGTCTTCGCTTCATCAGCAGAATGCCGTCCCGCCGCGGGTGGCTGAGCATCTGTGTCGTCTGCTGCGGCTGGCAATCCTGTTTGCCAGCCGGCGGCGCGACGATCTGTTGCCCGCCATTCAGTTGGCCGCTCAAGACGAACAGCTGACGCTGACATTGCCGGGAAACTGGCTGGATGAACATCCGCTGGGCCGGGAAATGATCGATCAGGAGTGTCAGTGGCAAAGCTACGTCCACTGGACGCTACGGGTCACCAGCGGCGATACGCTGCGATAATATCCAGCCAGGAGGGCGGATGCGGGAAGAACTGGATTTCAAATCGCTACGCTTTTTCTCTGCGCTCTACCGGTTGGGTAATGTCTCCCCGGCGGCGGACGCGCTCGATATCAGCCAGCCCACCGGCAGCCTGTTGCTAAAGAAACTGCGGGATCATTTTGCTGACCCGCTGTTTGTTCGGGTCGGGCAGCGGATGATCCCGACGCCGCGCGCCGACGCAATCGCCCCCACTATTTTTACGCTTCTCCAGCTTGCCGATAACGATTTGGCCATCAAACCTGAGTTCCTTCCTCAGCAGAGTCAGCGTAATTTTACGATCGGTATGACCGATATCAGCCAAATGACGCTGCTGCCTTTATTGCAAATCGCACTCCAGCAGCAGGCGGCTGATGGAGTAACGTTTACGGTGCAGAATCTTGATGAACAGACTCTCAGCGCCCTCGAATCCGGAAAATGCGATTTAGCGATCGGCTATCTGACCCAGCTTCCGGACAGCATCTATCAGCAACATCTCTTCGATCAATCATATGTCTGCCTGGCAGCGGAAAATCACCCGCGTATTCGAACGCAGCTTCGCGCCGAAGACTGGCGGCAGGAAAAACATCTGGCGATCCGCGTGGAGGGTACCGCTCATGGCGATATGGATAAACTGCTGGATGAACACAGTATGCCCCGGCGGATCGCGCTGACGCTGCCGAGCTTTTTAGGTACTGGCGAGCTGGTGGCTGAGAGCGACATGATCGCCGTCGTCCCGGAACAGGTGGCGCGGCATATTACCCGGCGCTACCCCTGCCGCAGCTGGCCGCTGCCTTTTCCCCTCGCCAATATTGCTATCCGTCAGGTCTGGCATCCACGACTGCACCGCGATCCGGGCCATATCTGGCTGCGCTCGCTGATCGCCACGCTTGCCGATCCCGCTCAGCAGAGTGACTCTATTAAGAATTAAGCTGCAAAATATCCCGCTGTATTGGTTTTATTGATAACCCGTATTATGTTTGGGTTATTGCTGTCAATACGTGAAAACTTCTATTCTGCTCGCATCACGTCACACTGACTAATATAGTAAGGAATATATCATGCGCGGAAAAATCGCTTTAGAAGAACACGTCTCCACTCCTGAAAATAACCGTCTGTGGGATTCAACTGGTGAAGCGGGCCGTAACGGCACAGAATATATGAAAGACGTTGAGCGTCGCCTGCTGGATCGCAGTATTCAGCTGGAAGAAATGGCACAACGTAATATTGACCATGTAATTCTTTCCCTGACTTCACCTGGTGCTCAATCTATTTTAGATAAAGCCAAAGCGGTCTCTTTTGCTCGCGACACTAACGATTTTATCGTTGAGAATTATGTGAAGCCAAATCCGGATAAATTCAGCGCCTTTGCGACCCTGGCATTGCAGAATCCAGAATCCGCGGCAGAAGAACTGGAACGCGCCGTGAAGAAATTGGGTATGAAAGGCGCGTTGATCAACGGCTATACCAACGTTAAAGATAGCGAGCATGGCCTGTATCTTGATGACGAATCAATGCTGGTATTCTGGGATAAGGTCAACGAGTTAAACGTGCCTGTTTACCTGCATCCTCGTGAACCCCTCGAAGGCCCGGCTCGTGGCATTTACACCGGTTACGAAAGCCTGATCGGCTCCGCCTGGGGCTTCGCGCAGGAAACAGCGGTTCATGCTATTCGTCTGATGATGAGCGGCCTGTTCGATCGTTATCCTAACCTCAATCTGGTCCTGGGTCACCTCGGTGAAGGGCTGGTTCATATGCTGCCGCGTACTCAGCATCGTCTCTATCGCCAGCGTTTCGGCTGCGGTCTGGGTAAAGCTGAAAAACCGTTAATGCATTATCTGCAGAATAACTTCATCGTCACCACCAGCGGCCATTTCAATACGCATTCACTGAATAATGCCATTGAAGTCATGGGTGCGGATCGCGTGATGTTCTCTGTCGATTATCCGTATGAAGATATTCATCAGGCTTGTGACTGGTTTGATCCTTTAGAACTTGAAGCAGGCCTGAAAGATAAAATCGCCTGGGGTAATGCCAGCCGCGTTTTTAATATTAAATAATCAAACCAAATATTTCAGGGCCTGTATATTCAGGCCCTGAAGTTTTTTATTAGGGACAATAAATTATGGCTATAGGTATATTTGTCTGTAGCGGTTCACTTCTCGTCGGTGCGCTGGCTGGGGCCTCACTGAATCGCTTTATTCCGGAACACTTCAAAAAAACCTTACCGTTGATCGCTGGACTGATCTCAATCAGTATGGGCATCTTCTTTGTCAATAAATTGCATAATCTGCCACCTATTGCCCTGGCTATTATTGTCGGTACGATTATTGGCGGCCTGCTGAATATCGAAAAATGGATTGAACGAGCCGGTACAAAACTGCGCAGCCCCATTGAACGTATTTTCCCGGCGCAGTCCAGCGCCAGCGTCAGTGCGGAAGACTTTATGAATCAGTTTATTGCCGTGTTGATCCTGTTCTGCGCCAGCGGCACCGGGATCTTCGGTGCGTTGACTGAGGGCATGACTGGCGATCCGACTATCCTGCTGACCAAGTCAATCCTCGACTTTTTTACTGCCGCGATTTTTGCCTCCACGCTGGGGTATATCATCACCGTGATTTTTATTCCCCAGCTGATTGTCTTCATTATCCTTTTTTTCGCGGCAACCTTTATCATGGCATTGATCAATCCGGCGATGATCGCTGACTTCACCGCCTGCGGCGGCATCATTATGCTGGCAACCGGTTTTCGTCTGTGCGGGATCCGCGCCTTTCCCACCGCCAATATGCTGCCCTCGCTAATACTGGTGATGCCCTTCTCCGCCGCCTGGCAACAGTTTATTGTCTGAGGTGTTAACCTTTTTTCGCCTTTGCCAACATCGCCCGAATATTGGCGACGTTGGCCTGACCTTTTTGCATCCGCTCTTCAGGCGTAATGGTTTTGCGTGCCTGCTCCCAGATCAGGTCGTCCTGAGGTAGTTCCAGCAGAAAACGGCTCGGCTCCGGACGCACCAGCTCACCATACTGCCGACGCTCCTTACAGAGCGTAAAGGTTAGTTCTTTCTGCGCGCGGGTAATGCCGACGTAGGCCAGACGGCGCTCTTCATCGACGTTATCTTCATCGATGCTGCTCTGATGCGGGAGTAATCCCTCTTCCATTCCCACCAGATAGACGTACGGGAACTCCAGCCCCTTTGACGCATGGAGGGTCATCAGCTGCACCTGATCGAGCTCTTCATCAGATTCACCCCGTTCCATCATATCGCGCAGGGTAAAGCGGGTAACCACCTGCGTTAAGGTCATCGGCTCATCGATTTCGCTGCCTTCCAGCATCTCGGTCATCCAGGTAAACAGCTGGTTGACGTTTTTCATGCGCATTTCAGCGGCTTTCGGACTGGGCGAGGTTTCATACAGCCAGGATTCGTAGTCGATCCCGCGAATCAAATCGCGCACGGCGTTGACCGGCTCGCGTTCGGCCAGCTGCTGGATCTCCCGTAGCCAGTGGGTGAAACGGGTGAGGGATTCATAGCCACGACCGGTCAGCGTCTGACTCAGGCCCATATCAAAGCTGGCGGTGAATAAGCCTTTGTTACGGCCCATCGCCCATTCGCCGAGTTTTTGCAGCGTCGCCGGGCCGATCTCGCGCTTCGGCGTATTGACGATGCGCAGGAAGGCGCTGTCATCATCCGGGTTAGTCAGTACCCGCAGATAGGCCAGCAAATCCTTAATTTCCGGGCGCGAGAAGAACGAGGTGCCGCCGGAGATTTTGTACGGGATACGGTTCTGCATCAGCATCTTTTCAAAAACCCGCGACTGATGGTTGCCGCGATAAAGGATGGCGTAATCTTTATAATTGGTTTTATTAATAAAGTGATGGGCTATCAGTTCGCCAGCGACGCGCTCTGCTTCATGATCTTCATTGTTGGCGGAGAGCACTTTCAGCTCGGTACCGTATCCCAGTTCGGAGAACAGCCGCTTTTCAAAAACGTGCGGGTTATTGGCGATCAAAATGTTGGCGGCTTTCAGAATACGCCCGGATGAGCGGTAGTTCTGCTCAAGCTTAATCACCTGCAGCGCCGGAAAATCCTGGCTAAGCAGCACCAGATTCTGCGGCCGCGCGCCGCGCCATGAGTAGATCGACTGGTCATCGTCCCCTACCACGGTAAAGCGCGCGCGCTGCCCCACCAGCAGCTTCACCAGCTCATACTGGCTGGTGTTGGTATCCTGATACTCATCCACCAGCAGGTAGCGGATCTTGTTTTGCCAGCGCTCGCGCACCTCTTCATTGCGCTGCAGCAGCAGCGTCGGAAGCAGGATCAAATCGTCGAAATCAAGGACATTGCAGGCCTTCATATGCGCGTCGTACAGCCCATAGCAGTGGGCGAAAATACGATCCCGTTCGCCTTTCGCGCCAGCCGCCGCCTGCGCCGGCGTTTTCAGATCGTTTTTCCAGTTGGAGATCGTCGAGATCAGCTGTTGGAGCACCACTTTGTCATCTTCGATCAACCCTTCGGTTAGCTCTTTCAGCAAGGCCACCTGGTCAGTATCGTCGAACAAGGAAAAGTTAGACTTCATGCCCAGCGCGGCGTATTCGCGCTTAATGATATCCAGCCCCAGAGTGTGGAAGGTGGAAATCATCAGCCCACGCGCCTCTTTGCGCCCCAGCGTTTGCCCAACGCGCTCTTTCATCTCGCGCGCGGCTTTGTTGGTAAAGGTCACAGCCGCGATATGGCGCGCCTGATAGCCGCAGCCGCGGATCAAGTGGGCAATTTTATTCGTAATAACGCGGGTCTTACCGGAACCGGCGCCCGCCAGCACCAGGCACGGTCCGGTGACGAATTCGACGGCTTGTTGTTGGCCAGGGTTTAAACGCATGGGAGTCTTGCTCAATCTTCGAACGGGGTGGGGATTGTAGCAGAAAGCGGAGCCGAGATTTACCGACTGATGGTAAAGTGTCAGCCACGCAAACCATCCTGAGAATGATGTCATGGCAAAAAGCGCAGCAGCCCTGCATATCCTGGTCAAAGAAGAGAAACTGGCGCAAGAGATCCTCGCCAAACTGGAGCGGGGCGTCAGCTTCGATCATCTGGCAAAGCGCTATTCTAAATGTCCGTCGGGACGCAACGGCGGCGACTTAGGCGAGTTTCAGCAAGGCGCGATGGTCGGCCCGTTTGATCAAGCCGTCTTCAGCTGTCCGCTGCTCAAACCCTATGGGCCGGTGAAAACCAAATTCGGCTACCATATCATCAAGGTGCTGTATCGTCGGTAACGCGTGCTACTATGGCGCCCTGATTTATCCCAACTCACTCAAGGCGCAATCATGGCTAAAACCGCGGCAGCACTGCACATCCTGGTAAAAGAAGAGAAACTGGCGCTCGATCTGCTTGAGCAGCTTAAGAACGGCGCCGATTTCGGCAAGCTGGCAAAGAAACACTCTATTTGTCCGTCAGGCAAACGCGGCGGCGATCTGGGTGAATTCCGCCAGGGCCAGATGGTACCGGCCTTCGATAAAGTGGTCTTCTCCTGCCCTGAGCTGGAGCCGACCGGCCCGCTGCATACCCAGTTCGGCTACCACATCATCAAAGTGCTGTACCGCAAGTAACCCAGTTAGCACCCTCCAAATCTAACATGTTAGATTAAAAACCCTCTTCCACTTCAACCCTGCAACCTTAAAAGAAGCAGGGTTTCATATTGCGTAAAAATCCTTTATCTGACATGTCAAAAAAAATCTAAACAACACTTATTTTGTGATTAAAATCACTAAATAACGTCATCATGATAACAATATTCGTGATCATTGCTGCATTTTAACGCACTCACTGTCGCCATCCGGAAATCAGCAAGTAAACTACGTGACATGTCAGATTAAGAAAGGCTACACAACTGACTAAACCCGCATTATCTCCATGCTATGGTGTGGAGGACGTGTATCAGCACCTCATGACTTTATTCAGGAAGCACGTATATGAGTCAATCAATACAGCAACAGTCCCTGGATGCAAAAAATGATTTAGAAAAAATCATTGTAACAAAAACGACCAGGAAACTTGTTCCACTGATGGTCTTAATGTACATCGTGGCATATATAGATCGTCAAAATATTAGTTTTGCTAAATTACAAATGATAGATAGCCTGGGCTGGAGTGAATCAGCATTTGGCCTCGGTGCATCACTTTTTTTCATTGGCTATTTAGTTTTCAGTGTGCCCGGTAATTTAATTTTATCTAAAGTAGGAGCAAAACGCTGGTTTACCATCAGTTTATTATCATGGGGAATTATTACCATGGCTCTTTCGTGGACAGAGAAAATGTCCACATTCTATGCCCTTCGGTTTATTTTAGGTATTGCCGAAGCTAGTTTTTATCCTGGTTTAATTTACTATTCCACTAAATGGTTCCCCTTAAAATACCGTCCACGCATTGTTGGTTTTTTAGTCACCGCCAGCATGGTGGCAAATATGATTGGCGCCCCAATTAACGGCTCGCTGCTTAGCATGCACGGCTTTATGGGGCTGGAAGGATGGCAGTGGCTATTCCTGGCGACTGGAGTGCTTGCACTTCTGCTAATTGCCCCGGTGCTGCTGTGGTTTCCGCAAGGTCCGGAACAGGCTCGCTTCTTGAACGCAGAAGAAAAGAACTGGTTGATTAAAAAACTGGCTGCCGAACAGGATGCCAACACCGACAAATCGGTCAATAGCCTGGGTAAGTCGCTGACCGACTGGCGCGTTCTGGCCCTCGCGCTGGTATACGGATTCATCTGCTTTGGCGCCTACGGTATCAGCTACTGGATGCCGACTATCGTTAAAACCTTCGGTGCTTCGGATATGATGAATGGCCTGGTCAATATGATCCCATGGGCGATGGTTATCATCATGCTACGTTGGATAACCAGTAAACCAGAACGTACCGAGAACCCTTATATTAATGTCGCATTACCTATGTTCACTGCCGCAATATGTCTGCTGCTCTCGGTCTGGACATTCGCCCAGCCGGTTATTAGCTTCATCTGTATTTGCGGCGTTGTATTATCAGTATTTGCAATTCAACCCTGCTTCTGGAATCTGACGAAATTCCTTTCAGGCGCAACGGCGGCAGCAGGCATTGCTATTATTAACTCACTGGCAAATCTGGGTGGATTTTTCGCGCAAAATACTATTCCTCTGGTACGTGACTTAGAAAAAAGCGACTCGGCACCAATGCTATATTTAAGCGCGGTTATGCTGATCGGCGGGATCGTCACAATCTTAATTATTCGCTGGTTAAAGAATATTGCCATCAAGGACGCCAAACCCGTTACGCTGTGATGATATAAAGCCTAAGCAAAATACTCATTAATTTCACATCCCGCCTTCAGGATGCGGCGAACTACAGTCGTAGAAATTAAAACACTTAATTTTATAATTAAGAGCGGTAGATATTATGAAGAAGATAGTTGTTATTGAACCCGGATATTTAAATTATTCTGCAGAAGAAAGTATTTTACAGAATTGGGATCCGCAGTTTGTTGTTGTTCCAGCAAACGCCTCGCTGGAAGAGAAGCTGCGCCAGGTAAGCAATGCTGACGCCATCATGGTCCGCGAAGCAACCGTCAGTCGCCCTATGATTGAAGCGATGCAGCAATGCCGCGTTATCGTGCGCTACGGCGTCGGCGTAGACAATATCGATAGCCAGGCCGCCAGGGAAAAAGGCATTTACGTTGCTAACGTACCGGACTACGGCTCGGAAGATGTTGCTGAGCACGCTCTGGCGCTGCTCCTGGCCGCAACGCGCCGCATCGCCACTCGCAACCGTGATGTTCGCGATGGTCAGTGGGACATTGGCCAGCGCGAACCCATGTTCCGCCTGGCAGGAAAAATTCTCGGCGTCGTCGGCTTTGGCCGAATCTCCCGCTGCTTTGTGCAAAAAGCATCAGGGATCGGTTTTAAGCGCATCCTGGTAGTCGATCCGCTGCTTACCGATGAGCAGGCTTTACAGGCCGGCGTGACGCGAGTCAGCCTTGATACGCTGTGCCATGAAGCGGACTTCATCTCCCTTCACGCTCCGTTAACCCCGGACACCCATCACCTTATCGGCGAAGCCGAACTGGCCAAAATGAAGCCCAGCGCCGTACTGGTCAATACCTCGCGCGGCGGGCTTATCGATGAGCAAGCGCTGATCAACGCCCTGCTACAACAACGTATTTTCGCTGCCGGACTCGACGTTTTTGAATCCGAACCCCTCAGTGCAAAAAGTCCATTACTGCAAATGGAGAACACCTTATGCACGGACCACACCGCCTGGTTTACCGAAGAGTCGGTAGTCGAGCTGCAAAGTAAAGCCGCGCATGAAGTGCGTCGGGCATTTGAAGGCGAGCATCCGCTTAATTGGGTTAATCCATAAATTCGCATTCGCTATAAAGAGAGGAAGTGTTATGTACAGCAAAGATATTATCGACGGTTTTCGCGCTATTTTCTCGACCGCTTCCGTCGCTGACGCCTGCGATCAGATCCTGGGCAAAACGATGTTCCTGCCTTTTGAAATCAAAAACCGCATCAACGACAAGAAAATCGTTGGCCCGGCCGTCACTATTTATGAAGACGTCACCGACGAAAAACTGCCACCGCAGCATGCGCTGGACGCCATTGACGAATCCGCCAGCGGTTCGGTCATCGTCATTACCGGCAACCCGTCGCTGGAAACCGTTGCCGTCTGGGGCGGGCTAATGACCGCCGGGGCTGTTGTCAATAAACATGAGGCCGCAGTGTTGAACGGCGGCGTCCGTGACCTGGCGGAGATCCGTCGCGATTACGATTTCCCGGTTTACGCCAAGACCGTAACCCCAGGCACTACGCTTGGTCGCTTCAAGACCATTTCAGCCAACCAGCCCGTCACCATCGGCGATGTCACGGTGAATCCAGGGGATTTGATTGTTGGGGATATCGACGGCGTGGTGTGCGTACCGCAGGCGGTCGCTGCCGAAGTCTTAGCGCTGGCGCAATCCATTGATATCCGCGAGCTGGAACAGGCCAAACTGATTATTCAGTCCGGTTCTCTGCGTGAAGGCCTGGCGAAATACGGCCGAATCTAATTATCCCAGACGCCATCAGCCAAACCGGCTGATGGCGAGCCTGGACACTATCACATGGAGAACGCAATGAAGCAGTTCGATATTCTTTCATTTGGTGAACCCCTTTTCGAATTCAATCAACTTCCCACGGAGCATTCTGAGCAGCATTACCTCAGCGGATTTGGCGGCGATACATCGAATTTCGCCATTAGCGCGGCGCGACAGGGCGCTAAAGTTGCCATGTTAACCCAACTCGGCGATGACGTATTTGGGCAGAATTTCCGCGCATTATGGGATGCAGAAAAGGTCAATCATCAATGGGTTTACACGCATAAAACTGCCCCGACGGGGATCTATTTTATTTCGCACAATGAACAAGGCCACCACTTTACTTTTTATCGTAAAGGCTCTGCGGCCTCAACGATGACTGTCGATGATATCAATGAGTCCGCCATTGCCGCCGCGCGCTTATTTCACAGTTCAGCCATCACGCACGCCATTGGCAATAACGTCAGCGATGCGCTTTTTCACGCCATTGAACTGTGCCAAAAGCACCAAACGCTGATTTCCTTCGACACCAATCTGCGGCTCAAACTGTGGCCGTTAGCCCGCGCTCGCGCCATCATTCATGAAACCATACGCCACGTAGATTACTGCATGCCTAGCCTCGACGAGGCTCGTCTGCTAACCGGCAAGCATCACGCAGATGAAATTACGGATTTCTATCTGCAGCTCGGGGCAAAGAATGTGGTGTTAAAAATGGGCGCGGAAGGCGCGATGTTCGCCAATGAGAACCGGCGGGTTATCTACTCAGGCCATAAAGTCGCCGCCGTCGACGCGACCGGGGCCGGAGACTGCTTCTCGGGCGCGTTTCTTTATCGCATTATCAAAGGCGATTCGCCGGAAGATGCGCTGTGCTACGCCAACGCCGCCGCCGCGCTGACAACAACCGGTTATGGCGCCGTCGCGCCTATTCCTCGCCAACAACAAGTAAAGGCATTTCTCCAGCAAACCGAACAACAGTAATTTATGCCGCGCCTGACAGCGCGGCGCTTTACCACTTACATCTGCTATGGCAACTTGTTGCCATATATCATTTCCCCATTCTCTCAAATTTGTTATACAGTCACCTCTGCAACTGTTCATCACTATCGTTAACTGCCGGAATTTTCAATCAATATGACAACGGACTTACTAAAAGACGTTATTTATCGTCGTATCAGAGATATGATCATTAACGGCACGTTACCAATGGGTGGGAAAATATCGGAATCCGCACTCGCAACACGCCTCTCATCAACCAAGGCCCCCGTACGCGATGCGCTTCGCCGTTTGCAAAGCGAAGGGTTAGTTCATATTCGCCCGAAAAGCGGGACATTTGTATTTAATCTAAATGACATTGAATTCAACGCGTTACTAGAGTTTCGTTACATTGTCGAAGCCAAAGCCCTGGAGCTTTCTTTACAACATAATCCGCGTCAGTTGGTACAAGCCTTATCCTCCAACCTTGACCACATGACTTATTGTCTCGAGAACAGTGCCACGCACGAATATATACGCCTCGATAATCTGTTTCATGAAGCGTTGTTCACTTATTGCGGAAACTCTTATTTACAGCAATCATACGTCTTAATCTCTGCTCAAATGGCGACAATACGTAACTACCTGGGTAGCAACAACGAACATATGCACCGCTCCCATCAACAACATGTTGCTATCATTCAGGCGATTCAGGACGGCAATGCAGCGAACGCGTTAAACGAGCTACAAAAACATATCCTGCCAGACAAAGGCGCTTACTGGGGGCAGTTCTAAGCAATCGTCTCTGCGTATAAAAAAGGCCCAGTAGCAAGGCGCTTACTGGGCCGGATGGTAATGACGGTCTATTAGCCGGCGACCGCAATACGCTTCATATCAGTCATATAACCGCGCAGTTTTTTGCCCACTTCTTCGATTGCGTGGCTGCGAATCGCTTCGTTCACGTCACGCAGCTGGGCGTTATCTACTGCGCCTTCGGCAATCGCCGTGCCCAGGTCGCCCGTCTGCAGGGTAGTCATGAACTCTTTCAGCAGCGGTACGCAAGCGTAAGAGAACAGGTAGTTACCGTATTCAGCGGTATCGGAGATAACCACGTTCATCTCATACAGACGCTTACGGGCGATGGTGTTGGCGATCAGCGGCAGCTCATGCAGTGATTCGTAATAAGCAGACTCTTCGATAATACCGGAGGCCACCATGGTTTCGAAGGCCAGCTCAACGCCCGCTTTCACCATCGCGATCATCAGAACGCCTTTATCGAAGTACTCCTGCTCGCCGATTTTGCCTTCATACTGCGGCGCGGTTTCGAAAGCAGTTTTGCCGGTCTCTTCACGCCAGGTCAGCAGTTTCTTATCATCGTTCGCCCAGTCTGCCATCATACCGGAGGAGAATTCGCCGGAGATGATGTCGTCCATGTGTTTCTGGAACAGCGGCGCCATGATCTCTTTCAGCTGCTCGGACAGCGCATAAGCGCGCAGTTTCGCCGGGTTAGAGAGGCGATCCATCATCAGGGTAATACCGCCCTGCTTCAGCGCTTCGGTGATGGTTTCCCAGCCGAACTGAATCAGTTTTTCTGCATACGCCGGATCGGTACCTTCCGCCACCAGCTTGTCGAAGCACAGCAGAGAACCCGCCTGCAGCATGCCGCAGAGAATAGTCTGCTCGCCCATCAGGTCAGATTTCACTTCTGCCACGAAGGAAGATTCCAGAACGCCTGCACGGTGGCCGCCAGTCGCCGCCGCCCATGCTTTGGCAATGGCCATGCCTTCGCCTTTCGGGTCGTTTTCCGGATGGACAGCGATAAGCGTCGGTACGCCGAAACCGCGTTTGTACTCTTCACGAACCTCGGTGCCCGGGCACTTCGGCGCGACCATCACCACGGTGATGTCTTTACGGATCTGCTCGCCCACTTCCACGATGTTGAAGCCGTGGGAATAACCCAGCGCCGCACCGTCTTTCATCAGCGGCTGTACGGAACGCACAACGTCTGAATGCTGTTTGTCCGGCGTCAGGTTGACCACCAGGTCCGCCTGCGGGATCAGCTCTTCATAGGTTCCGACTTTGAAGCCGTTTTCCGTCGCTTTACGCCAGGAGGCGCGCTTCTCAGCGATCGCTTCCTTGCGCAGCGCATAGGAGATATCCAGGCCGGAATCACGCATGTTCAGACCCTGGTTCAGGCCCTGTGCGCCGCAGCCGACGATGACCACTTTTTTACCCTGAAGGTAGCTTGCGCCATCGGCGAATTCGTCGCGCGCCATAAAGCGGCATTTGCCCAGCTGTGCCAGCTGCTGGCGCAGGTTCAGTGTATTAAAGTAGTTAGCCATGTCTGTAACTCCGTGATGTTGTGTCGTACTTATTGTTCGGTTCGCTTTTGCGAGAATGAACTTACTATATGACAGGAATTTTATTGCGGAAATTGATATATTCACAACGTCACGTTGCATTTTATGAAATATCAAACCGGGGAGTACGTGCCGTGGATTTACGCGATCTGAAAACCTTTCTGCATCTGGCGGAAAGCCGCCATTTTGGCCGCAGCGCGCGGGCCATGCATGTCAGCCCATCGACGCTTTCGCGCCAGATCCAGCGCCTGGAAGAGGACCTCGGCCAGCCGTTATTCGTGCGTGATAATCGCACGGTGACCCTCACCGAAGCCGGGGAGGAGTTACGCACCTTTGCCCAGCAAACTTTATTGCAGTACCAGCAGCTTCGCCACAGTATCGATCAGCAGGGCCCTTCGCTCTCCGGCGAGCTGCATATCTTCTGCTCTGTCACCGCCGCCTATAGCCATCTGCCGCCAATCCTCGACCGCTTTCGCGCCGCGCATCCCTCGGTGGAGATCAAGCTCTCGACCGGGGACGCCGCCGACGCCATGGAGAAGGTGGTCACCGGCGAAGCCGATCTGGCGATTGCCGGTAAACCGGAAACCCTGCCGGGATCGGTGGCGTTTTCGATGCTGGAGAATCTCGCCGTGGTGTTAATTGCCCCAGCCCTTCCCTGCCCGGTACGTAACCAGGTAACCGTCGATCGCCCCGACTGGTCGACGGTGCCGTTCATCATGGCCGATCAGGGACCGGTGCGCCGACGCATCGAGCTGTGGTTTCGACGCCATAAAATCAGCAACCCGTCGATCTACGCTACCGTCGGCGGACACGAAGCGATGGTGTCGATGGTCGCCCTCGGCTGCGGCGTGGCGCTGCTACCGGAGGTGGTACTGGAAAACAGCCCGGAACCAGTACGCAACCGGGTGATGATTCTGGAGCGCAGCGATGAGCAAACCCCATTTGAGCTGGGCGTTTGCGCACAAAAAAAGCGGCTGCATGAGCCGCTTATTGATGCTTTCTGGAAAATCCTGCCTAACCACTAGCCCGCGAGAAAAAAGCGGAACGCCGGGTTATGGGTTTCGTCGTGGCACTCATAGCCCAGCTCATTAAGACGGGTTTCAAAGTCCGGCTCGTGCTCGCCCAGCTCAAAAGCCGCTAACACCCGACCATAGTCGGTGCCGTGGCTGCGGTAGTGGAACAGCGAAATATTCCAGTGGGTGCCAAGGGTATGCAGGAACTTCAGCAGCGCGCCTGGGGATTCCGGAAACTCGAAGCTGAACAGACGCTCCTGCAACGCTTTAGACGGCCGGCCACCGACCATATAGCGCACATGCAGCTTGGCCATCTCATCGTCAGAGAGATCCACCACACTGTAGCCGCCGTCGTTCAGTAACTGGAGGATCTCTTTGCGCTCTTCCAGGCCGCGACTCAGGCGTACCCCGACAAAAATGCAGGCGTCTTTGGCGTCAGCAAACCGGTAGTTGAACTCCGTCACCGAGCGCCCGCCCAGCAGCTGGCAAAACTTGAGGAAGCTGCCCTTCTCTTCCGGGATCGTCACCGCCAGCAGCGCTTCACGCTGTTCTCCGAGCTCGCAGCGTTCAGACACGTAGCGCAGGCCGTGGAAGTTAACGTTGGCCCCGGACAGAATATGAGCCAGTCGCTCGCCGCGAATATTGTGCTGGGCGACATATTTCTTCATCCCCGCCAGCGCCAGCGCGCCGGAAGGCTCCGCCACCGCCCGCACATCTTCAAACAGATCTTTCATTGCCGCGCAGATAGCGTCGCTATCGACGGTAATGATATCGTCCAGATACTCCTGGCACAGACGGAAGGTTTCATCGCCAATGCGTTTGACCGCCACGCCTTCGGCAAACAAGCCGACGCGCGGCAGATCCACCGGATGACCCGCATCCAGCGCCGCTTTCAGACAGGCGGAATCTTCCGCCTCCACGGCGATCACTTTGATCTGCGGCATCAGCTGCTTGATCAGCACCGCCACGCCCGCCGCCAGACCGCCGCCGCCTACCGGGACGAACACACGGTCAATGTGGGCATCCTGCTGCAGCAGCTCCAGCGCCAGGGTGCCCTGGCCGGCGATCACCATCGGATGATCGAACGGCGGCACCCAGGTAAAGCCCTGCTGCTGGGCCAGCTCAATCGCGCGGGCTTTCGCTTCATCAAAGTTGGCGCCGTGCAGCAGCACTTCGCCACCAAAGCCGCGAACGGCATCGACTTTGATATCGGCGGTCGCTACCGGCATCACGATCAGCGCCTTAACGCCCAGCCGCGATGCGGAAAACGCCACACCCTGGGCATGGTTGCCCGCCGAAGCGGTGATCACGCCATGAGATTTTTGTTCCGTGGTCAGGCTGGACATCATCGCGTAGGCGCCGCGCAGCTTAAAGCTGTGTACCGGCTGGCGATCTTCACGCTTCACCAGAATGACGTTATCCAGCCGCGACGAGAGCTTTTCCATTTTTTGCAGCGGCGTTTTCTGCACTGCTTCATAAACCGGCGCGCGCAGCACTGCTCGCAGATACTCGGCGCCCTCAGGAGCGCCGGACAAGGGTTGTGAATCCGCCATGATTAACCACCCAGTTTGGATTTATCACGCACCGCACCTTTGTCGGCGCTGGTTGCCAGACTGGCGTAAGCGCGAAGGGCAAAGGAGACCTGACGCTGGCGATTCTTCGGCGTCCACGCCTGGTCGCCACGCGCTTCCTGGGCTTCACGACGCGCGGCAATTTCCGCATCGCTCAGCTGCAGCTGGATGCTGCGGTTCGGAATATCAATCGCGATCATGTCGCCATCTTCAATGAGCGCAATGTTGCCGCCGCTCGCCGCTTCCGGAGAGACGTGACCGATAGAGAGCCCTGAGGTACCGCCAGAGAAACGACCATCGGTGATCAAGGCACAGGCTTTGCCCAACCCCATCGACTTCAGGAAGCTGGTAGGGTAAAGCATCTCCTGCATCCCCGGCCCGCCTTTCGGACCTTCGTAGCGGATCACTACGACGTCGCCTTCAACAACTTTGCCGCCGAGGATAGCTTCTACCGCATCGTCCTGGCTCTCATATACTTTCGCCGGTCCGGTAAATTTCAGGATGCTGTCGTCCACGCCGGCGGTTTTGACGATACAGCCGTTTTCCGCGAAATTGCCGTACAGCACCGCCAGACCGCCGTCTTTGCTGTAAGCGTGTTCCAGAGAACGGATACAGCCTTCGGCGCGATCGTCATCCAGGGTATCCCAGCGGCAGTCTTGCGAGAACGCCTGGGTGGTACGGATGCCCGCCGGGCCGGCGCGGAACATTTTTTTCACCGCGTCGTCCTGGGTCACCATCACATCGTACTGTTCCAGGGTCTGCGGCAGCGTCAGGCCAAGGACGTTTTTGACCTCGCGGTTCAACAGCCCGGCACGGTCCAGCTCGCCCAAAATGCCCAGCACGCCGCCAGCGCGATGCACATCTTCCATATGGTATTTCTGCGTACTCGGCGCCACCTTACACAGCTGCGGCACCTTGCGGGAGAGCTTATCGATATCACTCATGGTGAAGTCGATTTCTGCTTCCTGCGCCGCCGCCAGCAGATGCAGGACGGTATTGGTGGAACCGCCCATGGCGATATCCAGCGTCATGGCGTTTTCAAAAGCCGCCTTGCTGGCGATATTGCGCGGCAGCGCGGAAGCGTCATCCTGCTCGTAATAGCGTTTGGTCAGCTCGACGATACGTTTACCGGCGTTCAGGAACAGCTCCTTACGATCGGCGTGGGTCGCCAGCAGCGAGCCGTTACCCGGCTGCGACAGGCCCAGCGCTTCGGTCAGGCAGTTCATGGAGTTCGCCGTGAACATCCCGGAACAGGAGCCGCAGGTCGGGCAGGCGGAACGCTCTACCTGATTGCTCTGCTCGTCGGACACTTTCGGATCCGCCCCCTGAATCATCGCATCCACCAGGTCAAGCTTGATGATTTTATCTGACAGCTTGGTCTTCCCGGCTTCCATCGGGCCGCCGGACACAAAGATCACCGGAATGTTTAGGCGCAGGGAGGCCATCAACATCCCCGGGGTGATTTTGTCGCAGTTGGAGATACAGACCATCGCATCCGCACAGTGGGCGTTAACCATGTACTCCACCGAGTCGGCGATCAGCTCGCGGGATGGCAGTGAGTAGAGCATACCCCCGTGGCCCATGGCGATCCCATCATCCACCGCGATGGTGTTAAATTCTTTGGCGACACCGCCAGCCGCTTCAATCTGCTCGGCAACCAGTTTGCCGAGATCGCGCAGGTGCACGTGCCCGGGAACAAACTGGGTAAAGGAGTTAACGACGGCGATAATCGGTTTGCCGAAATCGGCATCGGTCATCCCGGTTGCGCGCCACAACGCGCGGGCGCCCGCCATATTGCGGCCATGTGTGGTGGTGGCGGAACGGTACTTAGGCATGCTCTTTTTACTCCCATCTGTGTTTATTAAATGGGACGGTGCGTGCCGTCCCATTTTTAATTACTTACTTACCGGATCCAACCAGCCCCATTTATCTTCTGTTTCACCGGTGAAGAGGCCAAAGAAGGCTTCCTGAATGCGTTTAGTTACCGGACCACGACGGCCTGCGCCGACCTGGATACCATCCACGCTGCGTACCGGGGTGATTTCCGCCGCGGTGCCGGACATGAAGACTTCATCCGCCAGGTACAGAGATTCACGGGACAGTACCTGCTCGCGCACTTCGATGCCGAGATCTTTCGCCAGCTTGATGATGGCGTCGCGGGTAATGCCCGGCAGCGCGGAAGAGGTGAACGGCGGAGTAAACAGCACGCCATCTTTTACCTCAAACAGGTTTTCGCCTGCGCCTTCGGAGATATAACCGTTCACATCCAAAGCAATGCCTTCCTGGTAGCCGTGGCGACGTGCTTCGCTACCTACCAGCAGCGAGGACAGATAATTACCGCCCGCTTTCGCCGCCGTCGGGATGGTGTTCGGCGCCGCGCGGTTCCAGGAAGAGACCATTGCATCGATCCCCTGCTCAAGCGCTTCTGCGCCGAGGTAGGCTCCCCACGGGAACGCCGCGATGATCACGTCAGTGTTGTAACCCGGAGGCGGGTTTACTCCCATGCCAACATCGCCAACAAATACCAGAGGGCGGATATAAGCGCTGGTCAGATTATTGGTCCGAATGACTTCACGGCAGGCTTCCATCAGTTCGTCGATGCTCTGAGAGACCGGGAAACGATAAATTTTGGCTGAATCATGCAGACGCTGCATATGTTCACGATGACGGAACACCACCGGGCCTTTGTGCGAATCGTAGCAACGGATACCTTCGAATACCGAGGTACCGTAGTGCAACGCGTGGGACATCACATGAACTTTCGCTTCGCCCCACGGAACCATCTCGCCATTGAACCAAATGTAATCAGCTTTTTTCGTCGTCATTTTTCTTCCTTTGCGCTCAGGCGCGGATTTGTTGTGATGTGGGTTGCTGGATCTCGACGCAGGCAACGTCGACCAGTTTGCTTAATTGACTAAACAGTAATTCGACGGGCCGCGGGCTGGCAACGGTCAATTCGATATTTATATTTTGCGCATCTGCCGCGGTTTCCATATTCATTGCGCAGATTTGAAAACCCCGGTGGCGGACAACGCGCAGCACGCGCTCTAAGGTTTCCGGGTTGAAACGTGCCTGTAAAGCGACCTGATGTTGCATCATGATAATTTCTCCAGCATTTCAGAGTTACTGGCGCCGGGCGGCACCAACGGCCAGACATTCTCAAGTTCGTCGATTGAGACATGAAGCAGGTATGGCCCCTGGCTCGAAAGCATGGTGTCGAGTGCCGCTTCAACCTGGTCTTTACGGGTGATATGTTGGCCAGGAATACCGAAGGCGCTGGCCAGCGTGAGGAAATCAGGGTTATCAGTCAGAGTGGTTTCGCTATAACGTTCCTGGAAAAACAGCTGCTGCCATTGTCGAACCATCCCTAACCGCTGGTTGTCGAGCAATACGATCTTCAGCGGTAACTGCTTACGTTTAACGGTGCCCAACTCCTGCACATTCATCATGAAGGAGCCGTCACCGGAGATACAGATAACCGTATCGTCCGGGCGCGCCACCTGGGCGCCAACGGCGGCCGGCAGGCCAAAGCCCATGGTGCCTAAGCCGCTGGAGGTGATGAAGTTTTCCGGGCGGGTATAGGTCATATGCTGAGCCGACCACATCTGATGCTGGCCAACGTCGGTTGTCACCACGCTGTCCGCCGGCTTGCGGTCGGAAAGCTGTTTCAGCAACAGCGGCGCGTAGATTGCCTCACCGGGATGATCGTAACGCCAGGCATGCTCGGCACGCAGTGCGGCATTACGCTCGCGCCAGTCATCGATAGCTAACGGTTGCTGCAGCGCCGACAGCAAGCGGTTCAGATCGCCGGTCAGGCCGATATGCGCCTGGCGCAGCTTGTTCAACTCCGCCGGATCGATATCCATGTGGATCACTTTGGCATGTGGAGCGAAGGTATTGAGCTTACCGGTCACGCGATCGTCAAAGCGCGCACCGACGGCGATCAGCAGATCGCACTCCTGTACCGCCAGGTTGGCCGCCTTAGTGCCGTGCATTCCCAGCATACCGAGATAATACGGATAATCGGCGTCCACGACGCCCAGCCCTTTCAAAGTGCAAGTCGCTGGCATCCGGGTCACCGCCAGGAATTCGCGCAAGGCCGGTACCGCCTGCGCCATACCCACTCCACCGCCAACATACAGCATCGGTTTCTGTGACTGAGCCAGCATCTGCTGAGCCTGAGCAACCTCCGCCTGCGGAAATGCCATCTCGTCAGCGACGGTAGAGAAATGGGGATCGAGATCGCCCTGCGCCATCTGAATATCCTTGGGGATATCAACCAGCACCGGGCCTGGACGGCCTGAGTTTGCCACCTGAAAAGCTTCAGCGATAACCCGCGGCAGCTCGTCCAGAGACTGTACGAGGAAACTGTGCTTAGTACAGGCCAGTGACAAACCGAGAACGTCTACTTCCTGGAATGCATCCGTACCGATGAAGGGAGCGGCGACCTGGCCGGTGATGGCAACAATGGGGATAGAGTCAAGCAGAGCATCCGCCAGGCCAGTGATCAGGTTGGTCGCACCCGGGCCGGAGGTCGCGATGCACACCCCGGTTTTACCGGTTGCTCGCGCATAACCAATGGCCGCCATAGCAGCCCCTTGCTCATGCCGGCACAGCAGGTGCTCCACGCCGCCGTCATACAGTGCATCGTAAACCGGCATAATTGCGCCACCCGGATAGCCAAAAACTGTGTCGACTCCCTGTGTCCGCAAAGCATGTACCACCCACTGCGCGCCATTCATAGTTAGTTCCCCGTCATAAATCGGGAGAAACAGAATTTTATGCTAAAAGTCATCATCTGCTCCTCGCTTAGGTTATTTCAGTTATAAAAAAACCCCCGGACCTTTCGGTGCGGGGGTCTTAGTTCGTTAAGGCTTGATTTCTAAGCCTTTCCTCGTCCAAGTGCAGCCCCGCACGGTGGGATAATAATCACCACCACGCTAATCACGACCAGGCTAATCACTCGTAGAAGGGCTGTCATTTTCTGTACTTTCTGGCTTCTTGTTCGAAGGAATACCTAAAGAGTTACCACAGACATCACATAAAACACAAGATTTTTTTATATCGCCGTTGCTGAGCAGCCTAACAGTTTCAGTAAAAATAATTGTTTTATATGAAAAAAGTCAGAAATGAAAAAAATTCAGTTTTCTCTCGGCTTGCACACTCCTCTCCCTATTTCTCTCCACCCCCACGGGGTTTTGGGACCACACTTCCATTTTTGGTAAAATGTAACGATCTATCGTGAAAATAATGCATTCCTGCTTCTAAATTCGCGTTATTACGGCTCCCTTTTCACAGGAGGTTCGCCATAATCCTTCTCTGTTCAGGAGGTTTTATGTCGCTCGCCATCGTTTATACCCGCGCGGCGCTCGGTATCGAAGCGCCATTGATTACTATCGAGGTTCACCTCAGCAGCGGCCTGCCCGGTCTGACCATGGTCGGACTGCCGGAAACCACCGTTAAAGAGGCCCGCGACCGGGTGCGGAGCGCCCTGATCAACAGCGGCTACGCTTTCCCAGCGAAGAAGATAACCATTAACCTGGCGCCCGCGGACCTGCCCAAGGAGGGCGGGCGATACGATCTGCCCATCGCTCTCGCGCTTCTCGTCGCCTCAGAGCAGCTCAATACGACCCGATTGAATCAATATGAGTTTGTGGGCGAACTCGCCCTTACGGGTGGGTTACGCGGCGTTCCAGGGGCGATCCCCAGCGCAATGGAGGCCATCAAAGCCGGCCGGCGCATTGTCGTCTCCTCTGACAATGCGGCTGAGGTGGGTCTGATCGGCGGCAGCGATTGCCTGATCGCTGATCATCTACAAGAGGTATGCGCGTTTCTCGCAGGGCAGGCATCGCTTTCACCGCCCATCGCTGAGGAACCCTCTCTTGATGAACGCAGTGAAGATTTGCACGATGTTATCGGCCAGCAACAAGGCAAGCGAGCGCTGGAGATTGTGGCGGCTGGTGGCCACAATCTGCTCCTGATTGGCCCGCCTGGTACCGGGAAAACCATGCTTGCCAGCCGGCTCCCCGGTCTCCTGCCGCCATTAAGCAATCAGGAAGCGCTGGAGAGCACGGCTATTCAGAGCCTGGTCAATCTCCACACCGCGAAGACACGGTGGCGTCAGAGGCCGTTTCGCGCACCTCACCATAGCGCCTCGCTGGCAGCCATGGTGGGCGGAGGCTCGATACCTGTCCCCGGTGAGATTTCACTGGCTCATAATGGCGTGCTATTTCTTGATGAACTGCCGGAGTTTGAGCGCCGAGTGCTGGACGCGCTGCGCGAACCCATTGAGTCAGGCAAGATCCACATATCACGCTCGCGCGCCAAGATTGACTATCCGGCGCGCTTTCAGCTTATCGCGGCGATGAACCCAAGCCCGACAGGACATTATCAGGGCAAACACAATCGCGCATCTCCTGAGCAGACATTGCGCTACCTTGGACGCCTGTCAGGTCCCTTCCTCGACCGCTTCGATCTCTCCTTAGAGATCCCGCTGCCGCCGCCAGGGATACTGAGCCAGGGCATGCAGGGCGAAGAATCGAGCGCAACGGTCCGGCAGCGGGTGCTGGCGGCGCGTGAACGGCAAATGCTCAGGCAAAATAAGCTCAATGCCCACCTTGAGAATCATGAAATGAAGAGCTGCTGCCATTTACGACACGAGGATGCCGTCTGGCTGGAACAGACGCTAACCCGGCTGGGGCTTTCTATACGTGCCTGGCAACGTCTGTTAAAAGTGGCGAGAACCATTGCCGATCTGGCAGAGACGGAAGAGATTGAGCGTCGCCATTTGCAGGAGGCGCTCAGCTATCGGGCAATAGACCGAATGCTCAACCATCTGCAGAAAATGATGGCGTAAAAAAAGGGCTTACGCCCTTTTTCTTAGTCATCGCTTTCGGTGTAATCGTCAGCGCCTTCCATCTGCGGTTTGCCGCCAGACAGAGTATGGAAACGCTTCGGCCGCTTAATGCGTGCCATATACTTAATCCATACGCGTTCTGCTTCCGTTACCGGCTCACGTTCACCACGGCACACCGAGACAAATTGTTTTTCATCATCGGTAACAGGTTCGCGTTTACCCAGTTCCAGTTCGTTAAAGGCATAACCATGGCGTTCCAGCAGTTGCGCCTCTTTGATGGTGAAATCACCGTGACGGGAGAACCCGCGTGGATAATTTTTATTGTCGAAAAAACGATTAGTCGTCGTAAAGCTTTCCGCCATCCTACACGCTCCTGATTCTTTGGCCGAGCTATTTATGGCGCGGAGTATTAGTTACGCTTGACAGAGCGTCAAACAAAACATTTAAATCATGACGACAAATAATTTTGTGGAGAACAGTGTGGATACGGAATTGCTCAAGACTTTCCTGGAAGTGAGCAGAACTCGTCACTTTGGGCGGGCAGCAGAGGCACTTTACCTGACACAGTCAGCGGTCAGCTTTCGTATTCGTCAGCTGGAAAACCAACTCGGTGTGAACCTGTTCACCCGTCATCGTAATAATATTCGCCTGACGACCGCCGGAGAAAAGCTCCTGCCCTACGCCGAAACATTGATGAACACATGGCAGGCCGCGCGCAAAGAGGTCGCTCACTCTTCGCGACACAACGAATTCTCCATCGGTGCCAGCGCCTCCCTATGGGAATGCATGCTTAACGGCTGGCTCGGCACGCTTTATAACGCCCCCTACAATCTCCAGTTTGAAGCACGTATCGCGCAGCGGCAGTCGCTGGTTAAGCAGCTTCACGAACGTCAGTTAGATCTGCTGATCACCACCGAATCACCGAAGATGGATGAATTAAGCAGCCAGTTATTGGGTAATTTCACGCTTGCTCTATATTGTGCATCGCCAGCAAAAAACAGAAATGAATTAAATTACTTACGCCTTGAATGGGGACCTGATTTTCAGCAAAACGAAGTGGGGCTGATCGGTAGTGATGATGTTCCGCTGCTTACCACTTCTTCAGCAGAACTCATCTATCAGCAATTATCACGCCTGAACGGCTGCAGCTGGCTACCTGTGCGCTGGGCGAAGGAGAAGCATGGATTACACACAGTCATGGACAGCGCCACGCTATCCCGACCACTCTATGCGATTTGGTTACAAAATAGCGATAAGCAGGCGCAGATCCACGAGATCCTGAAAAGCTCGATTCTGGAATAAGTGGCACTCTCCATGGACGGAGATAATTAAGGTCTTATTGAAAGGAATACTACAGACAAAAAAAATCCTTTGCCTGAGCAAAGGATTCTTATAAATGGCAGGGGCGGAGAGACTCGAACTCCCAACACCCGGTTTTGGAGACCGGTGCTCTACCAATTGAACTACGCCCCTAAAACTTTCTTACCACTAAGCCTGCTATCTGAGCAGGCTTAATGTTA